>NZ_JBEPXO010000050.1:0-27560 GCF_041641895.1 Salinigranum sp.
CCGATCTCTTCGAGACGCCGACGGCGGGAATCTCGGCCTCGCCGTCGAACCGGAGGCTCCCGGTCGGTGGCAGTTGGCCGGGGACGTGGTTGGCGAAGACGAAGCCCACCGCTCCCTCGTCGACCGCACAGCCGTACTTCTCCATGCGGTGGACGAACCGGCTCCCGTCGGGCGTGGTGGTGGAGGCGACGGCGACGCGGCCGGAGACGTCGGCGTCGCGAATCTCACGGGGCGTGCCGTCGCCGACGTCGACGAGTGCCGCCTCGACGTCGCCCGCCGGGGAGTACGGGAGGGCGACGCAGTCGAACGACTGCGCCGAGTCGTCGGCCCCTGCCGAGTCGAGGAGTTCGAAACGGCTCCGTCCACGGGTCCACACCGCCGTCGGGAACGGGTCGAGCGAGACGTCGCGGACGCCGCTCCGTTCGAGAGCGCGGGCGACGACCGACGCCGCCTCGCGTTCGCCCGCGGAGCCACCCAGCCGCGAGTCGATGCGAGCGAGGTCGGTCACCAGCGACCAGGGCTCGTCGTCGGCCCACGCCCGGCCGAGGGCCGCGGCGGTCCGGTCGGAGAGGTTCGAGGTCACAGCCGTGTGAGGGGTCCGAGCGTCATATAGGTTGGTCAGCCGCGAGCGTGGCTGACGCTGGGGCGAGCCCAAGGACCGAATCGACCGAGAAAGTGTGCTGGACGGCCCGGCTCAGGCCGGGAGTTCCTGCGGGACGAGCCCGAGCTGTTCGAGGATGCCCAGCATGTCGTAGTACCACCACGCCTCGGTCACCGTGCCGTCGGCGACGGCGTAGACGGTTGCCCCCTGCCACTCGGCCTGTCGTCCGGTGGCTTCGGCGCCAATCGAGAGCGGTCCGTCGTGGGTGCCGGTGGCGACCCACTGCGCGACGAGTTTCGACTCGCCGACGACGACGTCCTGCGTCTCGACCCGGAAGTCCGGGAACCCCTCGCGGACCTCCCTCATCCACTCGGTGAACGCGTCCACTCCCTCGTAGGTCGTCCCCAGCGGGATGTCGTGGACGACGACGTCCTCGGCGAACACCGCTCGGGCCAGCGTCGCGTCACCCTCGTTCCAGATGTCGTTCAGTGTCTCGAAATCGGGAAGCTGCATACTATCTCACCCACCTACTAGTCAATCCAAAGACAGATAATCCCGGAGGCTGGTCCCCACACGCCGGGAACCGTCCCGAACCAGAGACGGTCACTCGGCGCGGTGTTTCGTCCCCTCCGGAGGGAAGCGGTGGCGGTCCGTGCACGCCGCGCCGGCTGTCGACGCGTCCGCGGCCGTTCGCGCGGCACGGCGCGACCCGGCCAGGCGTCCGCTCTCCGGCGGACGGGCGTCTGACGTCCCCGACACGCTTTTCGCCCGGCCACGGGTACGGCGAGGTATGAGCGACGACCCCGCCGACGACCCACGCTCGCGGACGGGCGAGGAGGCCGAGACGGTGGAGCGCGACGAGCGCACGGAGCACGGCGAACGCGACGGAGACGACGGAGACGACCACGCCGCGCGAAGCGGCGCGAGTGCCGGCGGACCCACGACTGGCGGGGAACGGGGAGCGGACGGAGACGAGACGTCGGCCACGGCGGACGGGGACGCCGCCGAGACGGACGGCGCGGACGCCGAATTCGAGACGAGTCCGGACGACGAGAACGAGAACGGGAACGAAGACGAGGCGGACGCCGAGACGGGTCGGAACGCCGACGGCGACGCCGCGGTCGAAGACGACCGGCCGCCGGCGGACGTCCGCAAGTACGAGCGGTTCAAGAAGGTCGACGGCGCGCAGTACGACCGGGTCAACGACTTCCTCAGGGAACGGACGTACATCACCGCCCGCGAGTGGGCCATCGCCCGGCTCTGCGCCGACTTCAGGACCGAGACGGGGGTGGAGATGACGAAGATCGGCGACAACCTCCCCGAACTGGTCCCGTTCATGACCGACACCTACTCGCCGCAGGCGGTCAACCAGGCGCGACACGCCTTCCGCGACAAGGTCAGGAAGTCGGGGGCGACGTTCCTCTACGGCGCGATGTGTGGCTTCTTCACCGCCGAGGAGCTCGACGAACTGATGTACGAGGTGTCCGAAATCGCGAAGTTCCTCCTGGAGGTCGAGGGCGTCGACCTCGCGGTCGCCGAGGAGCTGGAGGCCGAAGAGCGCATCTCCAGCGTGATGCGCGAGGTGCGCGAGGCGAGTTCGGAACTCCGGGCGGAGGACCTCGCCGAGGCGTCCGACGACTAGTCGGCCCCCGCCGTCACGCCACGGGTAGCCCGGTCGTCTCGATGGGGTCCGCCTCGGCACGGAACTCCCGGTAGTACGACTCCGCCCACGAGACCACCGCGGGGTCGTCGCTCTCGAGGAGTCCCTTGACCACGACGTCGTCGCCGTCGTGGTCCGGCCCGCAGAGCCAGATGACGGCCGTGCCGTCGGCGACCTGGAGGTTGACCGGGACGTGCCCGTCGTACACCCACACACGGTCGGCCAGGTCGTGCCAGACACGCGCTCGGTCGGGCTCTCCCCGGAGCGTCTCGACGAACGCGTCCGCGACGATTCCCTCGAAGTCGAGCACCCCAGCGACGACCCGGTCGCGGACGACCGCCATGTACCGCGGGAAGGAGTTCTGGGTGAGGCTCCGGTACTCATCGGCCGCCTCCAGGACGGCCAGTCCCCGGTCGAACGGCGCGGCCGGGTTGTCGTCGGTCGGGTAGGTAAGTTCGGCGTCCCGGAGGTGACGGTAGTCGAGGGCACGGACGGGGTCGGGCAGCCACCGCAGGGCGGGGCCGAGGTGCTGCATCCCCGCCGTCGTCTCGAGGTACGTGCGGAACGCCGACAGCCGCGCCTCGCCCTCCGGGGTCGTCCAGTATCGACTCCCCTCCGAGTCGACCCAGTCGCGCTCGGCGGCCTCGTCGAGAGCGCGGGCGACCGTCGACCGCGCCACGCCCGTCCGCGCTTCGACCTCGCGTCGCGTCGTGGCGCCGTCCGAGAGCGCCTCGAGGACGCGGACACGGTTCGCTGAGGACGCCAGAAACCGGAGCTCTGCGAGCGCGTCGTCCATGCTACCAGTTAGCACACGAGGGGAGAAAAAACCGCCCCGGACCGACGACCGCGTCCACGCCGTGGGAAGCCTCCCACGGGGTAACGCTACACGACAACGGACCGAACCGCTACGCGGAGCCATGTCAGACCGAACGAGAGACGCGGAGCGACCGACGACGAACGCCGAGTGCGTGGCGCGCGCCTACGTCGAGACGTGGAACGAACAGGCGTACGAGCGAATCCCCGACCTCGTCTCGGAGTCGTTCGTCCACGTCGACCCTGATGGCGAGGAGTTCCACGGCCGCGAGGGGCTGGAGGGGTTCATGCGTGCGGTCGAGGTCGGCTTCTCCGACTTCCACGTCGACGTCACGGAACTGCTCGCCGACGCCGGCGTGGTGATGTACCGGGGCGTATTGCGGATGACACACGACGGGGAGTTTCAGGGCGTGCCGCCGACGGGAGAGCGGTTCGAAATCCCGGAGATGGCCACCGTCCGGGTGGTCGACGGCGTCGTCAGCGAGCATCGGGTGTACTACGACAAGGGGGCGGTCCAGAACCGGTTAGCGTCCGCGGAGGCCTGACCCGGCCTCCGAGCGGTCACTCCCCCGCCGTCTCGGACAGGATCAACTCGGGCGCTTCCTGCGTGAACACCACGCGGCGGTCGTCGGCGAGCGGCCGGACGTACAGGTCGAGCGAGCCACGCTCTCGGGCACGGCGCGTCATCTCCCGGGCGTCCGCCGCACGGTAGTAGAGCGGGACCAGCACGGCGCGCCCGTCCGCCGTCGCCTCGATGGCGACGACAGCGAAGACGACGCTGCCGGCCTGTGCGCGGTACGCCTCGTAGCTGTCGAACGTCGCGTCCGCCGCCGCCGACTCGACCGCCTCGAACTCGTTGTCGGGGACGAGCACGTCCAGGCCGACCCGGTCGTCGTCGAGCGCGTCCCCCCCGCGGGCCGGCGGGAGCGGCGTGACGTCGCCGGGGTGGAGTTCGACCACCTCCCACCCCTGCTCGCGGTACTCCGTCGCAGTCGCCTCCATGTCGTCGATGACCGCCTCCCAGCGGTCGACGATGCCGGCGAGTGGGTGGTCCTCCCCGCCACCGGCGTCCGTCGGGCCACGTTCGTCCATGCCTCCGGGTTCGTGGGTCCGTCGGAAAAGCGCGTTCGTTTCCACGTCTCGGAGCGGGTCAAAAGCTATTTCCGGCGGAGGTAGGGACATGGAAGGTAGACATATGCTCCCCGTACTCTCACTGTCGGACCTCCGGACGCAGTTCTCGACGGAGCGGGGCCAGGTCAAGGCCGTCGAGGGCGTCTCGCTCGACATCGGGGAGGGCGAGACCGTCGGACTGGTCGGCGAGTCGGGAAGCGGGAAGAGCGTGACCGCCCTCTCGGCGATGCGTCTCGTCGACGACCCCGGCCGCATCGTCGACGGCGAGGTGACGCTGCGCTCGTCGTCGCTCGCGGAGACGTTCCGGGAGCGGTACACGAACCCCGGGTTCGTCGACGGCGACCACGTCGACCTCACGGCCGCTCCCGAAGAGGCCCTCCGTTCCGTCCGCGGCGGCGAGATGAGCATGATCTTCCAGGACCCGATGACCTCGCTGAACCCGGCGCTCACCGTCGGCGAACAGGTCGCGGAGTCCCTCCGCCTCCACCAGTACGGCGGCCGGAAGAAGGACACCTGGCTCAACGCCGTCCGCGAAATCCTCCCCCGTATGGGCTCGGACATCGACCAAGCGGTCGTCGACCGGACCGTGGACGTCCTCTCGGAGGTGGGAATCCCCGAACCGACCGCCAGAGTGGACGAGTACCCACACGAGTTCTCCGGCGGGATGCGTCAGCGCGTCCTCATCGCCATCGCGCTGGCGTGTCGGCCGAACATCCTGGTGGCGGACGAACCGACGACGGCGCTCGACGTCACCATCCAGGCGCAGATTCTCGACCTCATCAACGACCTCCAAGAGGAGTTGGGAATGTCCGTCCTCTTCATCACCCACGACCTCGGCGTCGTCGCCGAGACGTGCGACAGGGTCGCCGTGATGTACGCCGGCGAAATCGTCGAGGAGGGGCCCGTCGACGAGATATTCTCGAACCCCTCTCACCCCTACACCTACGCCCTCCTCCAGTCGATTCCGACCGAGGACCGCGACCGACTCACCCCCATCGAAGGGAACGTGCCGGACCTCATCGACATGCCCGACGGCTGTCACTTCGCGCCGCGGTGTCCGTGGGCGATGGAGGAGTGCCGCGAGGGGGAGATTCCCCACCTCCAGCACGGGGGCGCGGACGTCGACCACTGCGCGAAGTGCGTCATGGAGGAGTTCGACGAGAGCGAGTACGGGGCCGGGAGCGACCTCACCTCCGAGCGGACCCGGCAGGTGGGCGAGCCGATGCTCGAGGTGCAGAACCTGAAGAAGCACTTCTCGCGCGCGGACGGACTACTCGACGAGTGGCTCGGCCTCGAGAAGCAGAACGTCAAGGCCGTCGACGGCGTCGACCTCACCGTCTACGAGGGTGAGACGCTCGGCCTGGTCGGCGAGTCGGGGTGTGGGAAGTCGACGACCGGCCGGACCATCCTCCGACTCCTCGAGGCGACTGAGGGGCGAGTGCTGTTCACCGGCGAGGACCTGACCACGCTGTCGAAAGCGGAACTGCGCGCGCGACGGCGCGACCTCCAGATGATATTCCAGGACCCGATGTCGTCGCTCGACCCGCGCATGACCGTCGAGGGCATCGTCGCCGAACCGCTCGTCATCCACGACCTGCCGGAGGAGGAGTCGGAGTCGTCGCGGCGGCGACAGCGACGAGAGCGCGTGACCGAGTTGCTGGAGGCCGTCGGCCTCGACCCCGACCAGCGCGACCGGTACCCGCACGAACTGTCGGGCGGGCAGCGCCAGCGCGTCGGTATCGCCCGGGCGCTCGCGGTCGACCCCGACTTCATCGTCTGTGACGAACCGGTGTCTGCGCTCGACGTCTCGGTGCAGGCGCAGATCCTCAACCTCCTCGAGGACCTCCAGGAGGAGTTCGGCCTCACGTTCCTCTTCATCGCCCACGACCTGAGCGTGGTGCGACACATCTGCGACCGCATCGCCGTGATGTACCTCGGCGAGGTGGTCGAGACGGCACCCACGGGCGAACTGTTCGCGGAGCCACGCCACCCGTACACGCAGGCGCTCCTGTCGGCGATTCCGGTACCCGACCCGACGGTGGACACCGACCGGGTCATCCTGGAGGGCGACGTTCCCTCCCCCATCGACCCACCCTCGGGCTGTCACTTCCGCACCCGATGTCCGCAGGTCATCCCACCTGACGACGTCGACATCGACCAGGACGTGTACCGCGACGTCATGACGCTCCGTGAGCGCGTCGCCGACGAGGCAATCGACGTCGACGCCGCCCGCGACGCGGTCGCGTCGGGCGACGCCACGGACGGGGACGGGGCCGTCGTCGACGTACTCCGCGACCGGTACGTCGACGGTCGTCTCACCGGTGCGAACCGCGACGTCGTCGACAGCGCACTCGAAGCGGTCGTCGCCGGCGACTTCGACACGGCGGGAGAGCGCCTCAGAGAGCGCTTCGAGAGCGTCTGCGAGCGTCGGGAACCGACCCTCGGGGACGAGGCCCACCCCGCGGCCTGTCACCTCTACGAGGGGAAGGCGACCACCCTGGCAGAGCCGATGCCGACGTCCGACGGAGAGTAGCGCCGTCTAGTAATTCTCAGCCCCGGTTCCGGCTGACAAACACAAGACTTTTACTGCGAAATATTAGCACATATGACTATGCCCCGCAACGTAGATCGACGTACTTTCCTCAAGACCGCCGGCAGCGCCGGACTCGCGGCGACGCTCGCCGGCTGTTCGGGCGGCGACGGGAGCGGTCCCACCGAGGGCGGCAGCGGCGGCGGCGACGGCACCAGCACCTCGGGCGGGACCGGCGACGGTGAGGACACCGAGAGCGGCGGTGGCGGGGGCGACATGAGCGGCACGCTCGTGTACGCCCGCGGCGACCACCCCACCAACTACGACCCCCAGCAGACGACGAGCGGGGAAGTGGCGAAGGTGACGAACCAGGTCTTCGACCAGCTCGTCGGCTTCACGCCGGGGAGCGGTGGACAGCTCCGCGAGGGGCTCGCCACCGAGTACTCGCTCGAGGGGACGACGGCGACGCTCACCCTGCGAGAGGGCGTGACGTTCCACAACGGCGCGGAGTTCACCGCCGAGGACGTCCGCGCGACAATCCGTCGCTTCACCGACTCTGACTACGAGTACTACCTCGGCGACTCGAACCGCTCGGGCTACGGCCCGTTCACGTTCGGCAACTGGGTCGACAGCGTCGACGCCTCCAGCGACTACGAGGTGACCATCGAACTCACCCAGCAGTACGCGCCGTTCCTGCGGAACCTGGCGATGTTCGCCGCGGCCATCCTCTCGAAGCAACAGATCGAGTCGCTCGACGACCAGGTGGCGCTCGGGACGAACCCGCAGGGGACGGGCGCGTTCACCTTCGAACAGCTCGACAACGGGAACCAGCGCGTCCTCCTCGGAGGGAACGGCGACTACTGGGGCGACGGGCCGAACGTCGAACAGGTCGTCTTCAAGACCATCGGTCAGAACTCCACCCGGGTCCAGGACGTCATCAACGGCAACTCCCACATCACCGACAACCTCGATTCGCAGTCGTCACAGCAGCTCGAGAGTGCCGGGTCGGCGCGGCTCGCCTCGAAGAACGGCATCAACGTCGGCTACATGGCGATGAACATGGCGCGTCGCGAGGAGTTCCGGAACCGACAGGTCCGGCGAGCCGTCTCGCTGGCGGTCAACACCCAAGCCATCGTCGACAGCATCTACCAGGGCTTCGCGAGCGTCGCCGACCAGCCGCTCCCGCCGGACGTCCTCGGTCACAACGAGGACCTCGAGCCGTACCCGACTGACAAGGAGCAGGCCCAGTCGCTCCTCGAAGAGGCCGGCTACGGCGACGGCTTCGAGTTCGAACTCGCGACGTTCTCCAACCCGCGCGGCTACAACCCCAGCCCGGTCGAGACGGCGAACCAGGTCAAGTCCGACCTCGAGGAAATCGGCCTCTCGGTGAGCATCAACCAGTTCTCGACGTTCTCGTCGTACCTCGACTACACCGACCAGGGGAAGCACGACGCGTGTTTCCTCGGCTGGTACACCGACAACGCCGACCCGGACAACTTCCTGTACGTCCTGCTGGACCCGAAGGTGTCGATGGACGCCGTCCCCGAGGAGCAGGACTGGGTCAGCTTCGACACGGAGGGGTACAGCCCCCTGAACGTCGCCGCGTGGGCCAACACCGAGTTCATGTCCAAGGTGCGAGAGGCCCAGCAGAGCTACGACGAGGCCACCCGCGAACAGCTCTACAAGGAGGCGAACCAGATCGCACACGACGAAGCACCGTGGGTGTTCCTCGACTACGCGCAGACGCTCCGCGGCGTCAACCAGGCGGTCGTCGAGGACAGTTACACCGTCAGCTCAGTCGGTGGGCCGTTCCTGAACACGGTACAGCTCCAGTAACCACGAGACAGAAGCCTTAATCAGGCGCCTTCCACACCACTCGTCGTATGGTCTCGAAACGGTTTCTCGTCAAACGCCTCCTCCTCCTCGTGCCGGTGCTGTTCGGCGTGGCGACACTGGTGTTCGCGATTCTCCAGCTCGCCCCGGGCGACCCGGCGCGGGTCATCGTCGGACAGCGGGCCTCGGCCGAGCAGGTCGCACAGGTTCGCGCCGAGCTCGGGCTGAACGACCCGCTGTGGGTCCAGTACGTCCGGTTCCTCGGCGACGCGGCGACGTTCGACTTCGGCCAGTCGTACAAAATCTCGCAGGGGACGCCCGTCAGGCAGGTGCTCGTCGACCGGCTTCCCGTCACCATCGAACTCGCCATCTACGGCCAGATTGCCGGCATCCTCCTCGGCATCCCGCTGGGCGTCATCTCGGCGGTGAAGCAGGACTCGCTGACCGACCACCTCACCCGCGTCGGTGCGCTGACCGGCATCTCGGTCCCCATCTTCTGGTCCGGACCGCTCCTCATCCTGCTGTTCTCGACCTACCTCGGCATCCTGCCGACGAGTGGCCGTATCGGGTCGACCATCTTCCTCGCCGACCAGTGGACGTTCATGGGCCGCGAACTCCCCCTGACGGGGATGGTCACCATCGACACGCTCCTCCTGGGCCGGGTGGACGCGTTCGTCTCGGCGGTCCGGCACCTCCTCTTGCCCATCGTCGTCCTCGGCGTCTACCAGATGGCGCTGCTGTCGCGGATGATGCGCTCGTCGATGCTCGAAGTCGTCCGCCAGGACTACATGCGGACGGCACGCGCGAAGGGCCAGGGGGCGAAGATAACCGTGATGAAACACGGCTTCCAGAACGCGCTCATCCCCGTCGTGACCGTCATCGGCATCCAGTTCGGGACCCTCCTGGGCGGGGCGGTCCTGACGGAGACCATCTTCGGCATCGGCGGAATCGGCACGATGCTCGTCAGTGCCATCGGTGCCTCGGACTACCCGCTTGTCCAGGGGACCGTCCTCACGTTCGCGCTGCTGTTCACGCTCGTGAACTTCGGCGTCGACCTCACCTACAGCTACCTCGACCCACGGATCAACCAATAGATGGCAACCGAAACGCAGACCACGACCGACGACACGCGCGGCTTCGTCGACCGGCTACTGGCGTCGCCGTTCGTCTCGAACCTGCTCTCGAACCGACTGGCAGTCGTCGGCCTCAGCATCATCTTCGGGATGCTCGTCGTCGCCGTCGTCGCCCGGGTGACCCTAGACGTGAACGCGCTCGCCTCCTCGCGACTCGGGACCGGTATCCCCGACCGCCACCCACCGGGGTGGGCCGGGCCGGCCGCGTGGAACCAGTACCTCTTCGGGACCGACGTCGCCGCCCGCGACATCTTCAGGCGGACGATGTACGGGGCGTGGCTCGCGATGAAGTTCGGCACCATCGCCGTCGGCGCGTCGACGGCACTCGGCGTCGGACTCGGCATCGTCGCCGCGTACTACGGCGACGTGACGGACAACGTCATCATGCGGACGATGGACATGCTGCTCGCCTTCCCCTCCCTGCTCCTGGCGCTCGCGCTCGTCGCCATCTTCGGGGCGGGACTGTGGAAGGCGGTGCTCGCTCTGACTCTCGTCTACACCCCCCGGTTCGCCCGCGTCGTGCGGGGTGCCGCGCTCAAGGTGATGGAAGACGAGTACATCGACGCGACGGTGGCGCTCGGCGCGAAGGACCCCCGGGTGCTGGTCCGACACGTGCTGCCGAACTGCATCGCACCCATCACCGTCCAGTCCACCCTCAACTTCGGCCTCGCCATCATCGACCTCGCCGCGCTCTCGTTCTTGGGCTTCGGCGCCCAGGCCGGCGCGCCGTCGTGGGGGCTGATGCTCTCGCGCGGCGTCGAGAACGGCCTCCTCACGGGCAAGTGGTGGATGTCGTTCTTCCCGGGGCTGTTCCTCGCCATCACGGTGCTGGGGTTCAACCTCCTCGGCGACGGGATGCGCGACGCGCTCGACCCGCGGATGCGCGAAGCCGTCGACTGACGGCGTCCACATGGCCCCCTCTGCTTCACGCTCCGGGTCCGGACCCGGTTCCGATTCCGGTTCCGGACCACACGCCACCGACACCACCGACGCGTACCACGAGCCGTCGCCGTCGCTCGCGGAGCGTGCTCGTCTCGTCGGCACGGCACTGCTCGCCGGGGCCGGTGTCGGTGTCGGCGGTGTCGGCGGCGGCACGCTCGTGGCCGACGTCGCCACCGCTGCCGACGCGGTCTTCCTCGTCGGGACAGTCGCGTTCGGGTTCGGGCTGCTTGGCTGGGCAGGGTCTGCCCTCGCCGGCCCCGGCCTCGAAGCGATGCAGGCACACCTCGAGACGGCGGGTGGATGGACTGAGGCCGACTCCAGACGGGCGATGGCCCGCATCGGTGGGTTCGGCGCGGGCCTGATGCTCACGGCGGTGCTGCTCGGGACGGCGTTCGGCTACACGTGAGTCGAGCGAGTGGAAACGACCGGTCCGAGTGACGGAACGTCAGCCACGTGGTGAAAAACAGCTATCATTTTTCGGGTCGATACTCCCGGTCGTCGCACGAGCGCGACCCGACACTCGAAGGAGAGACAAGCATGACCGACCTGACGCGCCGAGAGGCGCTGCGAGCGGGAGGAATCGGGGTGGGGGGGCTCGCCCTCGGTGGGGCGGTGAGTGGAACCGCAGTTGCCGACCACGGCGCCACCGGCGGGACGATGCTCCTGTTGAGCGAGCCGGCGCTGAGAGTACCGTTCACGGCGGAGCCGTCGTTCGAGTTCGACTTCCCCGCGAGCTGTTTCGCATCCGAGTCCGAACTCAAAGTGTTCCGGGAACTCGTAGTCGAGTACGAGACGGGGACGGAGACGCTGGCGGCCATCCGGACGAACAGGAGACACGTCGCCGCGGACGGCGAGACCGAGTACGAGTTCACCTCGTCGCAGGTGTGCCGGGATTCGGCCAGTCCGACGGGAGCGACCATCTGGAAGGCGTCGTTCAAGCCAGCCTGAACACGGCCGATCGGGTGCCCGACGCCGGCGTGGGTCGGTGAGCGAACACCGATACTCTCGCTGTGACCGTATCGGCAGGGTGCGCGACGAGGGCCGTCGCGGTCCCGAGGCGGAGACGAGGCGTCGCACCGAACAGTTACCGCCGGACGTTCTCACCGGCCGGCGTGCCGAACCGTTCCTCCGCACCGACGCGTTCGTAGACCACCCGCCCGCGCACGAGCGTCAGGTCGGGGAAGACGCCCTGGCGGCCCTCGAACGGCGTCCAGCCACACTTCGAGTGGAGGTCGTCGCCTCGAATCTCGCGGGGGGTGTCGGGGTCGACGAGCACGACGTCGGCGTCGGCCCCCGTCTCGATGCGCCCCTTCCGCGGGAGGTCGAACACGGCGGCAGGATTCGCGGACACGAGGTCACGGACGCGCGCGTAGGTGAGTTCGTCGCGCCGGGCGAGGTCGAGCAACAGCGGGAGCATCGTCTCGACGCCCGGGACGCCGCTCGGCGCGTCCCACAGCCCCCGTTCCTTCTCTTCGACCGTGTGGGGGGCGTGGTCGGTCGCGACCACGTCCACGGTCCCGTCGACGACGCGTTCGAAGACGGCCTGTCGGCGCGCTTCGCTCCGCAGGGGTGGGTTCATCCGGCCGTACGTTCCGAGCTCACTCAGGTCGTCGCGGGAGAGGAGGATGTGGTGCGGCGACACCTCACAGGTGGCACCGGCGGCCGTCGCGGCGTCGATGCCTTCGGGAGTGGAGGTGTGGGCGATGTGGACCTGCGCGTCCGCGCCACTCGCCACCTCCACGGCGCGTTCGACCGCCCGTGCCTCCGCCGCCGCGGTCCGGAAGGCGCTCCAGCGGTCGGCGTCGGCGTCGCACCCGATCCCGTCGGCGTCGCCCGCCCGCACCGACTGGTCGAACAGCGACGCGTCCTCGGCGTGGACGGTGACGGGAACGCCCGCCGCGGCGGCGCGTTCGACCGCGTCCGCGAACAGGTCGGCGTCGATGCCCATGTCGCCCGTCGAGTCCGCGAGGAACACCTCACCGAGAGCGAACAGCGGTGCCGCAAAGAGCGAGTCGGGGTCCCACGCCTCGGTGACGCCGCCGTTGATGCCGTAGTCGACGAGGGAGTCGGCGGCGAGTGTCGCCTTCTCCGCGAACGCCTCGCCCGTCACCGTCGGGGGGTCCGTGTTCGGCTGGTCGACCACCGTGGTGACGCCGCCGGCGGCCGCGCTCCGTGACCCGGTGGCCCACGTCTCCTTGTGCGGGTAGCCCGGCTGTCGAAAGTGGACGTGGACGTCGATGGCACCCGGCAGCAACAGGCGGCCGTCGGCGTCGACCACGTCGTCCCCGTCTTCGTCGAGCGATCCCGCCGCCGCAACGTCTGCGATGCGTTCGCTCTCGATGCGGACGTCCCGTCGACGGCCGCCGGCGAGTCTCGCGTCCCGGATGAGCATACCACTCGTCGCCAGCGCGGTGTCCTAAAGGCCGTGGTCTCGGCCGTTCACGCGTCCGTCGGGTCGGGGAGCGACACGTCGTCGACCGACACGACTTCGACGCCCGCGTCCTCCGGCCCGCCGAGGAACGCGCGTTCGAGCGCTCGACACACCTGCCCGGGGGCCTCCGGCCCGCCGGCGGCCGCGAGGGTGCCGACGGACGCCGGGTCGAACGAGATGCCAAGTGTGTCGTACACCGGGGTGAGGATGTCGACGAGGTCCGCCCGCCCGTCGACGAGGACGCATCCGGCGACGAGTGCGGCGTTCGACTGGACGCGCTGGGCGATTCCCGACACCTTCCCGCCGTCTCGGAGGCGGACCGAGTGTTCGCCCGGGCAGAAGGAGGCGGCGGGTTCGCCGCGAACGGCGTCGACCCCGAGGTCGTGGAGGGCGACGAGGACGCCGTCGACGCCCGCCTCGTACCGCCCGGAGAGGCCGCGTCGGGGGTCGTCGAGGGGGAGCGCGTGAGCGAAGGCGACCGTCGACCCCGTGTAGGCGACGGCACGGCCCCCGACGCTCCGCTCGACGACCGTGTACCCTCTGTCGCGGGCGGCCCGACGCACCCGATCGTAGCCGTCCGCGTGAGTGTCCCGGCGGCCGAACGCGACCTGTCGGTGGGGCGTCCACGCGCGGAACGCCTCCACTCCGGTGTCGCCCGCACGGGACAGCATCGCCGCCGTCGCGGCGCGGTCTTCCTCGGGGGTGGCGGCGCGGCCACGGACGAGTCGCATACGCTCCGGGAGGGAGTGGAGGCACCTAACGGTGTCTCTGTGAACCCGACGCGGGCGAACGCTCGGGACGTGCTGCCGGCAGGGGGCGAACAGGCGGCACACGCTCTCGCGCGGGGCGTCGTGCCGCACAACCGCGAACGCCCCGTGGTGACGCTCAGCGCATACCCACGGTGGCCGCGGACTCGTATTTGAAACCACGCCGCCTCTTGCGGCACGTTCGCCGGGGAGACGAGGTCCGAAGCGGTGCGAGCCGATGCACTCATACGGGTCTCGTCCCTGGAGCGGGTATGACAGTCGAGTCGGGGTGGGGCCGTGGGGTCACGCTCCCTGCGGAATCGCTCGACCCGTTCCGTCGCCTCTCCCTGTACAACTCGCCGTACCCGGCACACGACGAGGGCTGTGCGATCGACCTCTACCCCGACTCGAACGACGGCATCTCCCCGGTGAGCGGGGTGGTCCGGGCGACGCGGACGGTCCGAACGCCGCAGAAGTCTTACGCCGTCGAACACGACCACCTCGTCCTCGTGGACTGCGACGCCGCGTGGTGTGCGTCCGCTGGCCTCGACGCGCCCGTCGTCGCGCGCGTCCTCCACATCGAACCGGGAGTCGAACCGGGTGACCGGGTGGCGGTCGGCGACTCGCTGGGCGAGATGGTCCGCTCGGGCTTCTTCGCCCCGTGGGTCGACAACCACGTCCACCTCGGGTTCCGGAAGGCGGACCAGAATCTCCAGCGCGCGTCGGGGTCGCTCCCGGTGTCACTCCCGTCCGCGCCGACGCCACTCGCGTGGGACGGGAGGGGGACCGTCGTCGAGACGGGCGAGACGTTCGTCGTCCTGGACCGACCGCTCCACCCGGGCGACGGGGACTGGTGTGGACTCGCGGCCTGCGGCGGGAGCGACGGGGCGGGCGACGACGGTAAAGTCCGGAGAGCTGACGGACCGGCCGAGAGCGTCGTCGGTGTCCTCGACGGCGGGATGCCCCACTACGACGGCGGGGGAGTCCTCGCGGAGTCCGGAGCGATCGACAGCGGTCCCGTCTCGTTCCTGGGACAGGTAGTCGGCGAGCGTCGGTCGCGCGACGTCTCCTGGCGACCGTTCGGCGTGCGGGCGAACGGGAGCGCAGTGACCGGCCTCTCGCTGTTCTGTGCGCGCGCCGGGCCGGTCGGGGTCAAAATCGTCTGCCCGGGTCACGAGTTCGAGCGCGGGGAGCGGGTCACGGTGACCATCGCGCCCGAGTGAGACGGGACTCGCGGGTGGCTCCGAACCGGCCGAGAGACACGTGCGGTGAACGGCCGACGCGTCTCCCACGATGCGCCGCAGGGATGCGCTCGTCCTGCTCGGGTCGGCCGCGTCCACCCTCACCGGGTGCGTCGGGTGGGGGAGACCGACGGCTACAAACGCGCCCCGGCGAAAACACGGCCGTGACGAGTGACGCTGTCCCACCGGGAGTCACCGACCTGTTCGAGGAGTACATCGAGGAGCACCACGGCTACCTCTCGTGGCTCGGCACGCGCGTCGACCGGGTCGAGTACGGCCGGGTCGTCATGTCGATTCCGTTCGACGAGAAGTTGACGAACGACGTCCCCACCGAGGACGGAGGGACCTCCGGGACGCCGCAGGTGCACGGCGGAGTGGCCGCGACGCTCGTCGACACGGCCGGCGCGATCGCGCAGTGGACCCTGTTCGACGACCCCCTCGCCGGCGGCCTCGCTACGGTGAACCTCAACGTGAACTACCTCCGGCCGGCCTCGGGCGACCTGACGGCGACGGCGGAGGTTGTGCGAGCGGGTGGGACCATCGGCGTCTCGACGGTGACCGTCGAAGGCCCCACGGCCGACGGCGAGGACAGCCACGCAGTCGCGACCGGACAGGTGGCGTATCGGCTCTTCAGAGACGAAACTGGTGCCGAGGGCGACTGAGCCGGGGCCGTCCGGGTCGCACCCCCGGCCGCCCTCTCGCGCTCGCGCGCTGTCTCAGTCGAACGCCACCGCGTCGAGGGTCGTCGTCTCGCCGAACAGCCAGTCGGCGTGGTCGAGCGCGTACTCTCGGTGGTCCTCTTCGAGGTAGCCGACGGCGTCGCGGACGAGCACCGGCTTGAAGTCGCGCAGGCCGGCACTGCCGGCCGTGTGGAGGACACAGACGTTCGCGAGCGTCCCGCAGACGAGCAGGTCGTCGACACCGTGCGCGCGGAGCCACCCCTCTAGCTGGGTCCGGTAGAACGCGTCGTAGGTGTGTTTCTCGACGACGAGGTCCGCCTCGCGGACGTCGAGGTCCTCGACCAGTTCGGCGTCCCACGTCCCCTCGACGACGTGTTCACCCCATCGGTCGAACTCGTCGTAGTAGTGGGCGTCGTCGAACTGGTCGGGCGGGTGGACGTCGCGGGTGTAGACGACGCGTGCGCCCGCCTCTCGGGCGCGGGAGACGAGGTCGGTCACCGGGTCGATGGCGTCACCGCTCGGCGGCGCGTATAGGCTCCCGTCGGGGTGACAGAAGCCGTTCTGCATGTCGACGACGACGACGGCCGTTCGGGCGGGGGCGAAGGTGTTGGACATGGGTGAACGTACGGCCGTCGACGGTAAATGCGCGGCGGCGAGGGCGACGGGAGGAACGGCGGCGCCGCTCGACGCGTGGGCGACACGTACCTGCCAAGGTTCTTCACCGTCGGCCCCCTGGTCCGGGTATGAGACGGCTGCAGGCCTCGTCCCTTCTCGTCGTCGCCCTCGTGGTGCTCGCGGGCTGTGCGGCCCCCTTCGCGGACGGGCCGCTACCGGCCGACGCGGGAGCCGGCGACGCCGGGGACGAGCAGGCGGACGCGAACGGAGCGGACGGGTTCGACTTCGCCGACCCCGCCAGCGACAGACTCGGCTGGGAGTCCGGCTACTGGTACAACGAGTCCATCGACGTCAACCAGTCCGACGGCCTCTCCGACGCGGAACTGGACGCGTTCGTCGGGCGGTCGATGGCGCGCGTCGAGTACATTCGCGGGCTCGAGTTCGAGTCGGAAGTCCCCGTCGAGGTCATCGCCCGCTCGGAGTACCGAAACGGGTCCGCGGAGGTAGCGACGCCCGCCGAGAGCGACTTCTCCGCCTGGAACAACCAGGTGTGGGAGGCGCTGTTCATCGCGGGTGAGGACACGAACGTCCAGCAGGCGCTGTCGGACACACAGGGCAGTTCCGTCGTCGGCTTCTACGCGCCCAGCGACGACGAGATAAAGGTCATCACTGAGACGCCCGACTCTCCCGTATTGCGGAACTCGACGCTCGTCCACGAGCTCGTCCACGCCGCCCAGGACCAGCAGTTCGACCTGACCCGGGAGCGCTACCGCGGCGAGACGCAGGACGGTGACCTCGCCATCGACGGACTCGTCGAGGGCGACGCGAACTACGTCGAGAGCGAGTACGCCCAGCGGTGTGCGAGCGGCGAGTGGGAGTGCGTGTCGACGCCCTCACAGCGCGGCGGGTCGGACGGGCCGCCGCCGAACCTCGGCATCCTCCTCACCGTGTTCCAGCCGTACTCGGACGGCCCGGTGTACGTCTCGTGGCTGAAAGAGGACGGCGGGTGGGAGGCGGTCAACGACGCGTTCGACTCGCCGCCGGTGTCGACGGAACAGGTCATCCACGCCACCGACGAGGAACCGGTCCCCATCGAGTTCCGTGACCGCGCGCGGAACGGCTGGGAACTGTATCCCGACCAGGGCGTCGACGGCTCCGACACGGTCGGGGAGGCCTCCATCTTCGCGATGTTCTGGTCGCAGGCGCGGTCGGGCGCCGAGACCATCAACCCCCGGGGGCTGTTCGAGACAGACAGTCCCTACGACACGTACAACTACGCCGCCGACCCGTCCGCGGGGTGGGCGAACGACCGGGTCTTCCCGTACCACAAGGGGTCGGGAGCCGACGCCGAGTACGGGTACGTCTGGGTGACCGAGTGGGACACCGAACAGGACGCCCGGGAGTTCCTCGAGGCGTACCGCGCCATCCTCCGCGCACAGGGCGGGAGCCAGCAGGCGACGGACGTCTGGGTCGTCTCCGAGGGGCCGTACGCCGACGCGTTCCGGGTGACCCGACAGGGCACACGAGTCGTCGTCGTGAACGCGCCGACGGCCGAGGACCTCGAGGACGTCCGGCCGCGAGGGTGACCCGCGTCCGGCGCGCCTCGGGTTCCGGTCGCTCGACTGCGACGGCCTGCGCGAGACCGAAGACGATTCCTCTTCGAATCGGGCGACCGAACGAGTGAACTTTTCACGCCCCGAGAGCAACCAAGCGTATGACCGACTTCGACATCGTGAGCCCCGAGGCCATCGCCGAGGGGCGAGCGACCGACGCGTACTTCGAGCGGACCGAGGAGACGCTCGAAGCCGCCGGACGCAACCCGCACGTCGTCGCGGAGGTGACGGCGGACCAGTTCTCGCGGGACGAGTACGAACTCCTCGCCGGCGTGAACGACGCGGCGCATCTCCTCACGGGACTCCCCGTCGACGTCGACGCCGTCCCGGAGGGGCGACTGTTCGACGGGGGGCCGGTGATGCGCATCTCGGGGCGGTACCTCGAATTCGCGCGGTACGAGACCGCCCTCCTCGGCTTTCTGAGCCACGCCAGCGGCGTCGCCACCGCGGCGCTCGACGTCCGGACCGCCGCCCCCGACTCGCTCGTGCTCTCGTTCGGCGCGCGACACGTGCATCCGTCCATCGCGGCGATGGTCGAACGGAGCGCGCTCGTCGCCGGCCTCGACGGCTTCTCACACGTCGCCGCCGGCGACGTCCTGGGCAGGAAGGCGTCGGGGACGATGCCCCACGCGCTCGTCATCTGTTTCGGTCCCGGTGAGCAGGAGTCGGCGTGGCGAGCGTTCGACGAGACGGTCGACGAGTCGGTCCCCAGAGTCGCGCTGTGTGACACCTACAGCGACGAGGTGGACGAGGTGCTTCGGGCGGCCGAGAGCATGTCCCGCCTCGACAGCGTCCGCCTCGACACCACCGCCTCGCGGCGGGGCGACTTCCGGCACATCCTCCGGGAGGTCCGGTGGGCGCTCGACAGCGAGGGGTACGAAGACGTCGAGATATTCGCCAGCGGCGGCCTCGGGCCCACAGACCTCCGGGAACTCCGGGACGTCGCGGACGGTTTCGGCGTGGGCGGCTACGTCTCGAACGCCGACCCCGTCGACTTCGCGCTCGACATCGTCGAGGTGGCGGGCGTCGCGGGCGCGAAGCGCGGGAAACTCGGCGGCGTGAAGGAGGTGTACCGGACCCGAGACGGGAGACACGAGATTCGCCGGGGCAACGACCCGCCACCCGAGGACGGCGAGGCGCTGCTGGAACCGCTCCTCCGGGACGGCGAGCTCGTCGACGGCGTCGACACGAGCCTCGACGCGGCGGCCGCACGGGCCGAGGCCGACGCGGCCCTGTGTGGGTACGGCGAGGAGTGAGGGCTCGAAAGCCCCAGAGCGACGTGGGGCTCGGTCGGCGAACGCCCGCCCGAGTGCTCGACCAGTGACGGGTTCACGTCGGCGTCCCGAGAGAACAGCGTACGTTGGCCGCCCGGACGGAGTCGGCCGGTCGAGAGGGGCCAGCAGTCGTGAGACTCGACAGATTAGTCCGGTGATATCAGTCCGCTATCATCAGTGTATCGGCAGTTCCCGCCATCTATTTACCACAGTAGAGAGTTGAAATTAATGTAGGACCCGAGATGAGAAACACAGTCGGCGTGAAAGTTCGGTGCGAGGCGTGCTCCGAGTGGGTAGCGGGGGATACGACGGAGCGGTTCCTGCAGTGCGACTGCGGGAAGCAGTACATGATTTCCGTCACGGCGGTGAGTATGCAGTCGAGAAACGATTGAGGCGCAGACGATTCCGGGGACCGCTTCGCGGTGCGGTCGACGTGCGGTGGAGGCCGACTCCGTGCGGTATCCACTCGCTGTCGTCGGCACGCGGGTCGTCCCGAGCGGCGTGTGTCGGGACGGTGCCAGTACGCTTCTCGCTGTCACTGACGAGTCGGAGTGTGTGACCTCCACGCGGAGGGCGGCACTTCCGGACCGAACGGGTGTGAGCGAGTTGGGTTCCGTCTCCGACAGGTTTCGAGACTCCGGACGGAGAGACGGGTCTGTCGTGTCTGAGGACGGTGAAACGCTCGGTGTCGTACGTTTACAGCTCTTCGACGCTGCCGCCGTCGTTGCGCTCGCGGAACACCTGGCCCTCGAACAGCGTGACCATGGCGTCGTCGGTCTGCCAGGCGAACGGCGAGAGCTTGGCCTTGCGGCAGACGCGGGTGAGGTACTCCTCCTTCGACCAGTCGTTCTCGACGGGGATGGTGGGGTAGAGCCAGCCGTGTTTCCCGCCGCTGTCGACGGCAACGCCGTGGCGGCCCAGCTCGAGGTCGGCGAGTGGGTCGTTGGTGAGAAGGTGGTTACAGACGATGCAGACGGAGATGTTCAGGTGGGGCAGTTCCTGGGCTTCGATTTCGGAGCCACAGGAATCGCCCGACGCGGCCTGGATAGCCGCGTCGACGATGGCGTGCCCGAGTTGGTCTTTGCCTCGATACGCCCCCGCACAGCCGCGCAAGCGACCCCGTCCACGTGTGGACTGGAGACGAACGAAGGCACCGGTTCGCGCGTAGAAGGCGTCGCGCATACTCCCCGGTTGCTCCCGTTGGCCATGCAGAACGTACGATTCGACGGATTCTCGGGCCAGTTCGACCGCACGCGCCCCATCCTCGTAGGTAAGGCGAACGGTCTGCGCCTCCGACATACTCTGAAGGTGAACGGCTGACGACTTGAACCCTTCCTTTCACACAAGAAGAATCGTGAGGGTTTATTTCAGGCTCTCCCGCCCGCTCCGCGTCTCTCCTTCGCGTGAGGACTGTGAACAGGTGGCAGATGCAAGCACAAACGCGATACGGTGGCGACGTCGACCGGCGACACCGAACGGCTTAACCACGACCACGGAGTACGAGACGGTGGCAGAGAGAGCCCGGTTCCCGTGGCCGCACCGGCGGCCATGAGGAAAGTCCCCCCACCGTCCGGACAGGTGACCGGGCGCAAGCCCGGAGTCGGAGACGGCTGGCTCTGGAACAGAAACGAGACCCCTCGGTCCGACCGATGAGGCGTGCGAACCCGACCGTGAGGAAGGGGAGTTAACCCGCCGAGGGCTGCGAGGGACCCGGTCCCTCGCCTGCGAGCGGGCGTCGCCCGCGAGCGACGGACCGAGAACGGATGGAACGGCGAATCCTCACCGGTGCAAGTCCGCGCCGTAAGGTAGTCCGGACAGCACGTCTCGGACGTGCCCCCGGACCTCGTCCGGGGTGGACGCGGACGCTCAGCTGAATGCCGGGACGAACAGAAGGGGGCTTACTCCTCTCAGCCGCTCACACCGGCGAGCGACGGCCGTCGTGGTCGTCCCAGTCTCAAACGCGAGAGACACGGGGGAAGGGATTTGTGTCGCGGTACCGACGAACCGATAGATGCCACGGCACGCGACTGTCACGCTCCAGGCCGCGCTGGTCCTCGTAGTCGTTCTCGCGGGCTGTCTCGGGGGATTCGGCCCCGACATGCTCGCGCAGGACGGGGGACAGCACACGGCCGAGTCGGCGCAGACGCCCACGGCGACCGGTGGCGACGCACGGGCGACTGCCGGCGACGGAGACGGGGCGACGGCACGACCGACCGAGAGTCCGTGGGGGACCGACCCCGTCGTCGTCGCCGTCGAGGGACCGCCCGGGCGCGACGTCGCACCGCTCGTCCGCCGTGGGGCAGCCTTCTGGGAGGCGAACTCGACGCGGTACGTCGGCTACTCGGTCGACTACGAGGTCCGCCCGGACGCCGAGAACCCGGACGTTGTCGTCCGGTTCGTCGACGAAATCACGAGCTGTGAGCGGACGAAACACACCGCCGGCTGTGCACCACTCATAACCAGCGCGAACCAGATCAACCGTCCGGTGACCGTCGAGATAAAGACGGGCCTCTCGGACGACTCGACGGAACAGGTCGTCGCGCACGAACTCGGTCACACGCTCGGGCTGGGCCACGACGACGACCCTCAGGGCGTGATGCAGACCGGAGTGACGCTCACCACCCTCCCGCAGCCGAACGCGACCGACCGGGCGTTCCCGTGGAACGACAGCGAGTTCACCGTCTACGTTGACGTCGACGAGGCACCGAACCCCGGCGCCGCGAGAGCGCAGGTGCGGGCGGCGCTCGGCTACTACGAGCGTGGCGCGCCCGGGATGCCAGACAACCTGACCTTCGAACTCGTCGACGACCCCGACGCGGACATCGTCGTCCACTACGCGTCCCAGTCGGCGTGTACGGTCGGGTCGGGGTCGTGTGGGTCGAGTCGCGGCCCCGACCCCGACGGCGACGGCGCCAGCGAGCGGTACGCGCAGTTCACCGTCACCGTCGTCGACATCGACGGCGAGGCCGTCGGCTGGCACACCGGCTACTGGCTCGCCGTCGCGTTCGGCGCGGAGGCAGACGCGGACAAGCCGCCCGTCTTCCGGGACGCCTCCTACCAGGAGCGGCGGAGCGAGTGGTGGGAGTGAGCGGGGAGAGTCAGACCGCTTAATTCCCCGGCCGTTCGTACACCTGGTATGGGCGAGAATCGGTCGCTGGACGAGTTCTTCCCGGCGAGCGACGACGCCGACGACGAGGCCGTCGACGCCGCGGCTGACGACGACACCGACACCGACCGGACGGCCCCCGGAGGAACCGACGGCGACGACACTGACCGCGACAGAGCGGAGCGGGCCGAGGCCGATGCCGACTCCCCGGCAGGAGACACGGCCGCCACCGGCGAGGCGGCGGCCGGTTCGGACGCGAACGGCGTGGAGGACGGAGAGGCCCCCGCCCACGTGGACGAGAGCGACGGACCCGCGGACGAGGCCGACCGCACGCGGGCGACCTACCGCTGGTCGCCCGACGGCGACGACTGCCCCGTCTGCGGCGAGACGGCCGACCGACAGTGGCGCGACGGCGACCGGTTCGTCTGTGCCGACTGCAAGGAGTGGTGAGCGCCGGGCGGCTCAGCCGAGGCGGGTGTTCCCGCGCTCGAAGCCGCGGACCAGCGTCTCCTCGTCGATGGCGAGGACCGTCGGCCGGCCGTGGGGGCAGGCGTACGGCTGTTCGCAGGCGCCGAGCCGTTCGAGCAGTCGCTCGCCCGTCTCGACCGAGAGCGTCTCACCGGCCTTGAGCGACGGGTGACACGCCAGCTCTTTCAGCAACTCGTCGCGGACGCGTTCGGGCGTCTCACCACTCTCGCCGTCGAGGACGTCGAGCACCGTCCGCAGCGACTCGGGGGCCGCCGTCCGGCCGAGCGGCGCCGGGACGCACGAGACGCGGACCGTGCCGCCGCCGAACGTCGACGCCGCGTAGCCCAGCGCCTGGAGTTCCTCGGCGAGGGCGTCGACGAGGGCCGCCTCGGCGGCCGACACCGAGAGGGTCGCCGGCGGGTCCACCTCGACGGAGGGGACGTCCCCGACAGCGGCGCGCAGGCGCTCGTAGTTGACGCGCTCGTGGGCGGCGTGCTGGTCGACGACGAGGAGTTCGTCGTCCGC
The DNA here is from genome assembly GCF_041641895.1 of Salinigranum sp. Classification (NCBI taxonomy): domain Archaea; kingdom Methanobacteriati; phylum Methanobacteriota; class Halobacteria; order Halobacteriales; family Haloferacaceae; genus Salinigranum; species Salinigranum sp. The sequence goes on from NZ_JBEPXO010000050.1 coordinate 23,343, forward strand.
CGCACAGAGCAGGTACAGGTCACGGAACTGCCCGATGACGGTGACGTCGCCGAGTCGTGACGGCTCGTCGAGCGGCCGCAGGCTCGTCTCGAGATCCATCGCCACCTCGCCGCTCCGCCGGAGGTCAGCCGTCGACAGCGCGTCGTTCACGCCCCGTTCGGCCCGTCGGTAGACGCCGTCGTCGCGGACGGCCACCTCGGCCTTCGCGGGGTGGACGTTGTGGTCGACCGCCTCGGGAGGAAGCGTCACCCGGACGACGGCGACGGGTGCCCGGTTCGACGGGAGGAGCGATCCGTAGCCCGCGACGACCGCCCGGCGGAACGCCTCGTCGACGACCGGGCGGCCGTTGATCGCGACGTGGACGTGGTCGCGGGTGGCGCGCGTGACCGACGGGTAACAGAGGACGCCGTCGACGCGTGTCTCGTCGCCGTCGCCGTCGTCGCCGACGAAGGAGAACGTCGTCGACTCTCCGGCGACGGTCCGGTCGTACACGCCCAAGAGGGCGTCGGTGTCGCCCGAACCGGGTGTCGAGAACGTCTCGCGGCCGTCGTGCGACAGCGAGAATCCGACGTCCGAGTGACAGAGCGCGTAGCGCGACAGGAGCTTCGAGACCCGGGCGAACTCCGCCTTCGCGGAGCCGAGATGCTTCCGGCGTGCCGGCCGGTTGTGGAAGAGGTCACGCACCTCGACGGTCGTCCCGCGCGCGCGTCCCGCCGTCGCAGTCTCGACCACGCCGTCGGCGACGTGGACGCGCGTCCCGCGCGGCCCGTCGTCGTTCGTCGTCAGCGTGAGGTCCGCGACGTGAGCGATACTCGGGAGCGCCTCGCCGCGGAAGCCGAGCGTCGAGACGCGCTCGATGTCGTCGGGACCGGAGAGCTTCGACGTTGTGTGACGCTCGACGGCGAGGGCGGCGTCCTCGCGGGCCATACCGTGGCCGTCGTCGCGGACGCGGAGGCGGTCGGTGCCGTCGCCGTCGACGGCCACCTCGACCCGGGAGGCGCCGGCGTCGAGACTGTTCTCGACGAGTTCTCTCACGACGTCGACCGGTCGAGTGACGATTTCGCCGGCGGCGATACGGTTCCGGGTCTCGGGGTCAAGTCTCCTGATTCGCGTCATCGAGTCTCCGCTGGAGTTCGTGGAGGAGGGCGAGAGCGTCCATCGGCGTCGTCCGGGCGACGTCGAGTCCTCGAATCTCGGCCAGGACCTCGCGGACGACGTGGTTCTGGTCGTCACGGGCCCCTCGTGCCGAGTCGGCGTCGGGCAGTGGCGCTGACTTCGCGCGACCACCACCACGTTCGTGAGGCTCCGACAAGGTCTTTTCGGCCGGGTTGGGAGCCCCGTTCGTCACACCCGGACGCGAGGGACGGCCCGTATCGGCCACGGCAGGTGTGTCGCGGGTGGGCGCCCCTTCCCTGCCGGTCGCCGCGTGCTCGTCACCGCTGTCCCTGTCGGACTCTGCGGACTCGTCCGCCGCCGTGCGGCGGGCCGCCTCGCGTTCGGCCGCGTCGACCAGGTCGTCCGCCCGTTCGACGACGCGGGCGGGGACGCCCGCCAGTCGGGCCACCTCCACGCCGTACGACGACGACGACGGCCCCTCGGCGACGCGGTGGAGGAACGTCACCCCCTCCTCGTCGCGGTCGGCAGTGAAGTGCAGCGTGAACACGCCCTCGTGGTCCGCCTCGAGGTCGGTCAACTCGTGGTAGTGGGTGGCGAAGAGTGTCGACGCGCCCACCTCGTCGTGGATGAACTCCGTCGTCGCCTGCGCGATGGCCAGTCCGTCCGTCGTCGCCGTTCCCCGTCCGACCTCGTCGAGGAGGACCAGCGACTCCGCCGTGGCGGCGTGGAGGATGTCGGTGAGTTCGGCCATCTCCCGCATGAACGTCGACTGCCCGCCCGCGATGTCGTCCGAGGCGCCGACGCGGGTGAACACGCGGTCGACGACCCGCAGGCGGGCGCTGGCGGCGGGGACGAAACACCCCGCCTGTGCCATGAGACAGACGAGCGCGACCTGTCGCATGTACGTCGACTTCCCCGACATGTTCGGCCCGGTGATGAGCGCGACGTCGCCGCGGGAGAAGTCGATGCCGTTGGGGATGAACTCGGTCGTTCGCTCCACCACGGGGTGTCGACCGTCCTCGATGCGGATGGCGTTCGCCCCGAACGTCGGCCGCACGTAGTCGCGGTCGACGGCGATGCTCGCGAAGGCCACCAGGACGTCGAGTTCCGCCAGCACGTCCGCGAGCGCCTGCAGTCGCTCCCCCTCCGCGGCGACCGAGGAGCGGACCTCACAGAAGAGTTCGTACTCCAGCGAGTCGGCCCGCTCCGACGCCGAGATGATCTCGTCCTCGCGCCGTTTGAGTTCGGGTGTGTAGAACCGCTCGGAGTTCTTCAGCGTCTGTCGGCGGGTGTAGTCCTCGGGGACCCGGTCGAGGTTCGGATTCGTCACCTCGATGTAGTAGCCGTGGACCTGGGTGTACCCCACCTCCAGCGAGTCGATGCCCGTCCGTTCTCGCTCCCTCGCCTCCAGCTGCGAGACCCACTCGCGGCCCTCGCGTTCGGTCGCGCGGATGTCGTCGAGTTCCTCGTCGAACTCCTCGCGGACGACGCCGCCTTCCGTTACCTCCTGAGGTGGGTCGGGGACGATGGCCGACTCGACGAGCGAGCGGACGTCGCCGCAGTCGTCGAGGCGGTCGGTCAGGCCGTCGAGGCGCGCCGCGTCGTGGTCCAGCGAGGAGAGCGCCTCGCGCACGTCGGGGACGACGGCGAGCGTCGTCGCCAGCGAGCGGAGGTCACGCGCGTTCGCCCGGCCGCGGGAGACGCGACCGACGAGTCGTTCGAGGTCGTACACCTCCTTCAGGTTCGCGTGGAGCGTCTCGCGGACGACCCCCTCCCTCGAGAGTGCCTCGACGGCGTCGAGTCGAGACTCGGCCTCGTCGCGGTCGACAGTCGGCCGGCGGAGCCACGCTTCGAGGCGACGACGGCCGAGCGCACACGCCGTCTCGTCGAGGGTCTCCATCAGCGTGTGTCCCGACCGGGACCGCGAGTCGAACAGTTCGAGACTCGCGAGCGCCGTCGCGTCCAGTCGCATCGACTCGCTGGCGTCGAACCGCGTGACGTGAGAGACGTAGTCGAGGTGGTCGCCGCCCTGGGTGTACTCGGCGTACGCGAGGACGGCTCCCGTCGCCCGGACCTCGGCGTCGTTCGCCAGCACCGCGTCGGGGTGTGTGTAGGCCGCGGCGCGGGCGCGGGCGGCGTCGAACTCGAAGGCCGACACGTCGTACGAGGTGCGCATCGCGTCGGTCACGACGTCGTCTCCGTCGAGCGTTCCGTCGAGTTCGGGGGCCGTGAGCAGTTCCGCCGGCGAGCGCCGTTCGAGTTCCTCGAAGACGGTCGAGCGGTCGCCACTCGTCACGAGACACTCGCCGGTCGAGACGTCGACGAGCGCGAGCCCGTACGTTGCACGCTCCCCCGCACTCCGCTCTCTGACGAGCGCCGCGACGTAGTTCGCAGTGCTCCCCTCGAGGTACGCGTCGTCGACGAGCGTCCCCGGCGTGACGAGCTGGGTGACTGCACGGTCGACCAGCCCCGACGCCTCCTCGGCGGGCTGGACCTGGTCGGCGAGCGCGACCCGGTAGCCGGCGTCGAGCAGGCGCTCGACGTACGACGCCGCGTTGTCGATGGGGACGCCGGCCATCGGATACCGCCCCGTCGAGTCCTCGCGCTTCGTGAGCGTCACCTCACAGACGCGGGCGACCGTCTCCGCGGCGGCACAGAACGCCTCGTAGAAGTCGCCCACCTGAAAGAGGACGAGCGCGTCGTCGTGGGCCTCACAGAGGTCGGTGTACTGGGCCATCATCGGCGTCAACTCGTCCCGGACGTCGAGCATCTCGCGCGGCGCGCCGAGCGCGGGGTCGGAGCCGGCCGTCCCGTTCTCGTCCCCGTCGGCCCCCGCCGACCCGTCCGACGCACCCCCGTCGACGTCGCTCGCGTCCGCGTCGAGGTCGGTGTCCCCGCTGCCGTTCATGTGCGGATAGCCGGCGATGGAGGGGTAAAAAGCGTCGGGTCTGTGCACGGGCCGTGTGCCGTCGGTGTCTGGACGCACCGCTGCTGTCCCGGGGGCCGCGGTCACTTCGTGATGCCCGCGCTGGTCGAAACCCCCTCGAACGAGCGGACCGAGCGCAGGAGCAGACGCTCGGAGAAGCCGGACGCGAACGCGAT
>NZ_JBEPXO010000051.1:0-26822 GCF_041641895.1 Salinigranum sp.
CCGATGGTCCCCGAGGTCATCTCGATTCTCTACGGTTGCTTCAAAGTCGGCGCGATTGCCGTCCCCATCTTCTCGGGATTCGGCGTCGACGCCACCGCCACCCGCATCGAAGATTCGGAGTGTTCGGTCCTCTTTACCGGTGACGGCTTCTACCGCCGTGGCTCGCCACTCACCCTCAAAGAATCGGCCGACGAGGCCATCGAAGAAGCGGGCTACGTCGAACACACGGTCGTCTACGACCGCCTCGGCGACGAGGTCGACACCCCCTGGAACGACGACAGAGACGAGTGGTTCGCAGACGCCGTCGAGACTCAGGACGACGAGTACGACACCAAATCCCTGCCATCCGACCAGGAGTCGATGCTCCTGTACTCGTCGGGGACGACGGGCAAGCCCAAGGGTATCGTCCACACCCACGCTGGCGTCCAGATGCAGTGCGCCAAAGAGATCTACTTCGGCTTCGACCACAAGCCCTCGGACCGCTTCTTCTGGGTCTCGGACATCGGCTGGATGATGGGCCCATGGACGTTGATTGGCAACCACACGTTCGGCGGGACCATCTTCATGTACGAGGGCGCACCCGACCAGCCCGAACCGGATAGATTCTGGGAGATGATCGACCGCCACTCGCTCTCTGTGTTCGGCATCTCGCCCACCGCCATCCGCGCCCTCCGCAAACACGGCGACGAGTGGGTCGAAAACCACGACCTCTCCTCGATTCGCCTCCTCGGGTCGACTGGCGAGCCGTGGGACCCCGAATCCTGGCAGTGGTTCTACGAACACGTGGGCTGCGGCGAAGCGCCCATCATCAACATCTCAGGAGGAACCGAAATCTGCGGCTGTTTCCTCATGCCCATGCCCACCCAGCCGCTCAAGCCAACCTCGCTCGGCGGTCCCGGTCTGGGCATGGACATCGACATCGTGAACGACGCGGGCGAGTCCATCGCCGACACCCACGAACGCGGCTTTTTGATCGCCCGCGATTCGTGCCCCTCGACCACGAAATCGCTGTGGAGCGGTGACGAGCGGTATCTCGAAGAGTACTGGTCGACGTGGCCCGACGTCTGGGACCACGGCGACTGGGCCCAGAAAGACGAAGACGGCTTCTGGTTCTTACACGGCAGAGCCGACGACGCGCTCAACGTCGCGGGGCGGAAGGTGGGCCCGGCCGAAATCGAAGGCGTGCTCACCGAACACGAGGCAGTGAATCAGGCCGCCGCAGTGGGCGTCCCCGACGACACCACCGGGACCGCGGTGGTCGCGTACGTCGTCCTCGAAGACGGCCAGGAACCATCCGACGACCTCCGCGCCGAGTTGTCTGCGCTCGTCGGCGACGAACACGGCAAGCCGTTCCGCCCGCGCGAGATTCTGTTCGTCTCGGAGTTCCCCAAAACCCAGTCGGGGAAGGTCATCCGCCGGGCCATCTCGGCTATCTACCAGGGTGAGGAGTTAGGCGACATGAGCAGTATCGAGAACCCCGCTGCGCTCGACGAACTCAGAGACGCATCCTGACGCCACTGTCAGGCGTCGTCAACACCACAGTCTGGCGTCGGAAATTCGTTTTCGTCCTCGTGGGCTCGCGAGAGAAACAGAGAGAACAGCGGCAGGGCCGCAGAGCGGAGGTGCGAGTGGTCAGTCCGAGCGTTCCGCGTAGGGAGTGACGCCGGCGGCTTCCATGCGTTCGTGGAAGCGCTTGCGCCGGGCCTTCCGCTCCTCGGCAGACATCCGGTCGTTCGTCCAGATCTTGCCGCTCGTGTCCTGGTGGACCTCGCAGCTGTCGATCTCTTCGAGCGATTCGACGCGCTCGCAGATTTCGTCGTTGATGTCGAGGAAGTACGTACACCGCTGTGAGGTCAAGAGGAGCGTAATCTCGGTGTCGCGCCCGTCGACCTCGATCGACTCGACGAGGCCGAGGTCGATGATGTCGATCGGGTGCTCGCTCATACAGCTACAGGGGTCGAGCACCTTGCCCAGTTGCGCCTTGACCTTCGACTTGCGCTCGTCGTCGAACTCCGTGTCCGGCGTGACGTGCGTGGCGGGTTCCGTCCGCGCGTACGGATCTGTGTGTGCAGACATGGGTAGTTAGTCGTCGGATGCGAGGGCCGACTCGGCATCGTACGTCGACCACGGCGCGGCCGGGTACTCGTCGCTCTCCTCACGCTCGTTCTTGAGCTGGTCCCACTTGTCGCCCTCGATGTCTTTCTTGATCTGTTCGGGGTCCTTGTCGAGGAGCCGAAGCGCGTTCTTGCCGAGAATCTTCTCCTTGTCCTCCTGGGTGACTTCGGGGTAGTCGTAGTCCTCGATGAGGTCCTCGGGCATCTCGAAGTTCCAGATTCCCTCGATGGGCGGCTGGGGGTGCAGCGCCGTCGCCCCACCGGCGTAGACGATGCGGTCGGGGCCGGCCCAGTAGAGCATCTCACCGAGTGCCTTCGCGAACTTCCGCGGGCGGGTGTTGACGAGACACGCCGTGTTCTCGAGGTTCGCGTAGACGTTGTCGTGGCTCGCCATCGCGAGCACAGTCTCCTCGACGAACGAGAAGCCGGCGTGGATGATCTCGAAGTTGATGTCGGGGAACGAGTTGGCCGCGTCCTCGACGTCGCCCGGCTTGAAGTAGCGGACGGGAGCCGTCGCGAACGGGATGAACTTGTGGATAGCCAGCGTGTCGACCTCGGAGTCGGCGACGCGCTGGAGGAGGGGCCAGACGGCGTCTTCAGTGAGTTGGAGCGAGAGGTCGTTGCCGTTCTGGTAGCGCGCCGGGTAGAACTTGATGCCCTCCACACCCTCTTTCGCGGCGAACTCCTCGATCTGGTCGCCCGCGTCGTCCTCCAGCGGGTTGACGTCGACGTACATCGACACACGATTCTGGTTCTGCTCCATGAACTCGAACCCCTTCTCGCGGGAGACGTAGCCGTCGTGGAAGTAGTCGTCGAGCGGCAGGGAGTGGTACACCGAGTAGTCGATCTGGCTCTCCAAGAAGAGTAGCCGAGCGAGTTCCTCGGGCTGGTGGTCGCGGTAGAAGACCTCCTCCGACGGGACGTAGCCGTCGGGGAGGAGCTTCGCGCCGAGTTCGTACGTCTCGTCGTCCCATATCTGCGCGTGGGGGTGCTTGTGATTCTCCGGCGTGTGGTTGAAACAGTGTGACACGGAGTCAACCACGAGTGAGCCACTCTCTAACATCTCGTTTGTAGGTCAAGACACCGATTATTAAACATTTGGGTATCTGGGTGCGTCGGTCGGTGCGGCTCACCGGACTCACACCGGTGGGTCCACGGTCGACTCCCGAGACAGACACTCCAGACGCCGACGACACCGACGACCGGCGAGAAACACTTAATTGAGAGGCAGTAGCACGATAGCGTGTCTATGTCCGAGCGACTGCAGGGAAAGACAGCACTGGTCACGGGCGGGTCGTCCGGCAACGGCCGCGCCATCGCACGACGGTTCGCCGAGGAGGGGGCGAGCGTCACCGTCGCGGACGTCCGCGAGGACCCGCGGATGGGTGGCGACCCGACGCACGAACTCGTCGAGGCCGCGGGTGGGGACGCACAGTTCGTCCACTGCGACGTGAGTTCTATCGCGGACCTCCGCGAGGCCGTCGACGCGACCGTCGAGGTGTTCGGCTCGCTCGACGTGATGGTGAACAACGCGGGCGTGGAGCGGCAACTCCCGCTCGACGAAGTGACCGAAGAGGACTACGAGTGGCTGATGGACATCAACCTCAAGGGCGTCTACTTCGGGAGCCAGGCCGCCGTCGAAGTGATGCGCGAGCAGGACACGGGTGGGAGCATCATCAACATGTCCTCCATCGGGGGAATCCGGGGCCTGGAGAACTCCTCGCTGTACTGCACCTCCAAGGGCGGCGTGACGAACCTCACCCGACAGCTAGCGGTCGAACACGGAGAGGCGGGCGTCCGGGTCAACGCGCTCAACCCCGGCTTCATCGAGACGGCGATGACGATGGAGGACGGCGAGACGGCAGAGGGAATCCTCGAACAGACTCCCCTCGGACGTGCGGGTCAGCCCGAAGAAGTCGCCGACTCGGCGCTGTTCCTCGCGAGCGACGAGTCGTCGTTCGTCACCGGCCACAACCTCGTGATGGACGGCGGCTTCACCGCCTGAACGCGACCCCGAACGTGTCGTGAGCAACGCTTATTGAGTCGTGCGGGCAAGGTGTGAGCGCATGCTCTACGCAGAGGGACCCCTCTTGACCGTCGACGTCGGCGACCGCACGGCGGAGACGACTGACATCGGAGACGTCCACGAGACCTTCATCGGCGGGCGCGGCGTCGCCACACGACTCGCACACGAGCGCATCCCCTTCGACGCCGACCCTTTCGGCGAAGAGAACCGCCTCTTCTTCACCACGGGGCCGATGCAGGCGTCGAACATGTCGTTCACGGGCCGGATGAACTGCACGGGCGTCTCGCCACTGACGGACGGACTCCTCTCGTCGAACGCCGGCGGGTTCATGTCGCGGAACTTCGCCGCCACCGGCTACGGTGCGGTGGAACTCCGCGGCGCGAGCGACGAACTCCTCGTCGTCCACGTCTCCGACACCGGAGTCGAGTTCGAACCGGTCCCGGACCTCACGGGCGCGACGGTCCCCGAGACGGTCGACTACGTCGAGTCCGAACACGGCCTCGAACACGAACACGTCGCCTGTATCGGCCCCGGCGGCGAGAACCGGGTCCGGTTCGCCTGCATCATGACCTCCGAATCGCGGGCGTTCGGTCGTGGTGGTCTCGGGGCGGTGCTGGGGTCGAAGAACGTAAAGGCGGTCACGTTCGACGGCGACTCGGCACCCGACATCGACGTCCCGCCCGTCCAGATGGACGTCCACCGCGACGCGGCCACGTCGGACCACATCATGAAGCGGCAGGGGACCACCTCGGTGACGGACCTCGCCAACGAGGTGTCCGCCCTGCCGACGAGATACTTCTCTGAACTGCAGTTCGAGGGCGTCGAGGGCATCAACGGCGACCGGGTCGAGGAGAAGAAGTTCAAGAAGGCCACCTGTTCGGCGTGCGCGTTCGCGTGTAAACTCCCGACGAAAGACGAGGAGCGCGGCGTCGAGACGGAGGGACCGGAGTTCGAGACGGTGATGTCGTTCGGGTCGAACGCCGGCGTCGACGACATCGTCGACGTGATGCAGTCGAACGAACTGTGTGACAGATACGGGCTGGACAGCATCTCTTGTGGCAACGTCGTCTCGGCGTATCTGGCGAGCGAGGAGGAGTTCGGGAACACGGAGTTGATCTTCGAGACGGTCGAGCGAATCGCCCACCGCGAGGGCGTCGGCGACGTGCTCGCGGAGGGCATTGACCGCTTCCATCAGGAGCTAGGCGTCGAGAACTGGACGGTCAAGGGCCTCGACTTCGCCGCCCACGACGGCCGGACGCTGAACGGCCAGGGCCTGTCGTACGCAACGGCCACGCGGGGCGCGGACCACATGTTCACCACGATGTACGCGTGGGAGTACCCCCTCGTCGACAAGGACGACGCGTACAATCCGACCGGACTGGACGGAAAGCCCGAGATGGTCATCGAACAGGAGAACGCCCGGGCGCTGGAGGACTGCGGCATCGTCTGTCGCTTCTCGCGGAGTTTCATGACGCCCGAACGCTTCGAGGGCCTGTTCGGGGCCGACTACACGGACCTCCTCGACGTGGGGTCGCGGGTTGTCGATCTCGAACGGCACTTCAACAACCAGCGTGGCATCGACCGGAGTGACGACACGCTCCCGTACTCGCTCCCGGACTTCGAGGCGGCCCTCGACGAGTACTACGAGCGTCGGGGCTGGACCGACGACGGCGTCGTCCCCGAGGGGCGGGTGAACGCGGCCGCCAGCGCCGACTGACTGGGACTGTTTCTCGTCGTCGCGACGACGGTCAGTGAACGACCGTCGTCGGGCACTCGGCGCGCCGGACGACCTGTTCGGCGACGCTCCCGAGGAGGACGCGTGCGACGCCCGTCCGCCCGTGGCTCCCCATGACGATCTGGTCGACGTCGTGTTCGTCCGCGCAGTCGAGTATCTCCCGGACGGGCTTGCCGTCCGCGACGACTGTGGTCACGGAGACGTCGTACCCGTCGGTGAGTTCCCTCGCGTCCGCGAACAACTCCTCGGCGTCCTCCGTCGCCTTCTGGTACCAGCCCTCCAGTCGCCCCCGGCCGCCGCGGCCGGGGTCCGTGATGGACTCGCTGTAGTCGATGACGTGGACGAGGACGAACTCGTCGCCGTCGTGGACCGACAGCGCGTACTCGAGCGCGTGCTGTGCCTGTGGGGAATCGTCTAGCGCGACCAGGGTGCGTCCCATGGAGAGCAGTACGCTAGCACGGGACAAGAACGCTCGGGTCCGAGCGGGTCCGAGCGCGGTGACCGCGAGAACAGGGAGGCGAGGAGCGACGCCTTACTTCACGACGTCGATCTTCGCGCGGTCGATGGACAGCGCCACCGCCGCGACGACCACGAGCCCCAGGATGATCTCCTGGACGAACGAGTCGGTGCCGAGCAGGTTCATCCCGTTGTTCAGGACCGCGATGACGAGCACGCCCAGAATGGTCCGGTGGGGCCCGCCGACGCCGCCCGTCAGCGCCGTCCCGCCCATGACGATGGCGGCGATGCTGGGCAGGAGGAGTCCGCTCCCGATGTTCGGCGAGGCCGACGAGATGCGCAGCGTCAAGAGGACGCCGGCGATGCCACAGAGCAGCCCCGACAGCACGAAGGGATAGATCTTGTAGCGGTCGACCTTCGCACCGGCCAGCTCGACGACGCGCTCGTTCTCGCCCAGCGCGAAGCAGTACCGGCCGAACTTCGTCCGGAAGGCCAAGACGATGGTTGCCACGTAGATGAGCAGCCCCCAGAGCACGAGGTTGGGGATGCCGAAGACGTCCCCGGTCGAGATGGTGCGGAGGGCGGGATTCCGGAAGGTGATGGTCGAGCCACCGGTGATGATCTTCCCGACCCCGGCCATCACCGAGAGCGTCCCGAGCGTGACCAGGAACGAGGGCACCTTGAGCTTCGTGAAGACGAGGCCGTTGAACAGGCCGGCGAGCATCCCGACGCCGATGGCGAGCGGGATGGCGAGCAGGCCCAGGCCGAACTGCGAAATCAGGACGACGGTCACGACGCCCGTCAAGAGCACGACCGACTCGACCGAGAGGTCGATACTCTGCTGGAGGATGGGGAAGGTCCCCGCCAGTGCTACCAGCAGTAGCGTGACCGCGTTCTTCGCGACGTTGTCGAGCAGGTTGCCCTCGGTGAAGAAGCGCTCCGTCGTGAACGTGAAGAAGAGTATCAGCCCGAACAGCATGACGAACGGGCCCAGGTCCTGTATCCAGTCGTGGAGGGTGCGCTGCTCTCGTTGGTTGGTGATCCACTCGCTGACGCTACTCGTACTCATTGTCAGATCATCTCCTGTATCAGGTCCTCTTCGGTCGGTTTGTTACCCGGCGAGGCGTCGAAGGGTTCGCCGACGAACTCGCCTTTCGCCATCACGGCGATGCGGTTGGACATGCCGATGACCTCGGGCAGCTCGTCGCCGATGAAGACGATCGAGACGCCCTTGTCGGTCAGCTCTCGGCAGAGACGGTACACCTCCTCCTTGGCGCCGACGTCGATTCCCCGAGTCACGTTGTCCATCACGAGCACCGGGGTCTCCTGAGCCAGCCAGCGGGCGATGACGACCTTCTGCTGGTTCCCGCCGCTCAGGCCGTGCACCAGCGCGTTGGGGCCCGGCGTCTTGATGGACAGCTCCTCGATGGCGTCGAGCGTCGCCTCCTCCTCGGCGTCCAGGTCGAGCAGCGGCAGGCTACCGTGCATGTCCCGGACCATCGCCAGGGAGGTGTTGACCAGCACCGACTGGTAGAGCAGTAGGCCCTCCGATTTCCGGTCTTTCGGGATGTAGCCGACGCCCGCGTCGACCATGTCCGAGACCGTCGGGTTCTGCAGGGTGGTGTCGCCGACGGAGACCGAGCCCTGCGTCATGTCGAGGTCGCCCGCGAGCAGGCGCCCGAGTCGCTGTTTGCCCGAGCCCTCGACGCCGACGATACCGAATATCTCGCCCTCGCGGACGGAGAAGGAAATCGGGCCGACTGTGTCCTCGTGGACCACCTCGTCGACGGCCATCGCCGTCTCGCCGAGGTCGGCCTCGCGCTGCTGGTCGGGGACGCGGTAGTACTCGTCGGCCGTCTCCCGGCCGACCATCGCCTGCTGTAGCGAGTCCGTGGTGGCGTCGGCCGCCGTGGTGGAGCCGACGCGCTCGCCGTCTTTGAGGACGTAGATCCGGTCGGAGATCTGCAGCACCTCGTCGAGTTCGTGCGAGACGAAGACGAACGTCGCCCGCTCCCGCAGGTCGTTCACGAGGTCGAACAGTATCTTGCGGCCGCTCTCCTCGAGGCCGGCCGTCGGCTCGTCGAGCAGGATGACGGGGTTCTCGGACTTCTGAGACACGTGGAACGCCTTCGCGATTTCGAGCATCTGGCGCTCGTTGAACGAGTAGTTGCGCACGCGCTCGTCCACGTCGATGTTGATGCCCAGATCGTCGACGAAGGCCTGGGCCTCCTCGCGCATCTGTTCCTTCTCGAGCACCCCGAAGCGCTCCTTCTCCCGCCCGAGATAGAGGTTCTCGTACCCCCGCATGGTCGTGATGACGTCCTGCTCCTGGTGGACGAGCGAGACGCCGTAGTCCGCCGCCTCACGCGGGTTCGTGAACGTGACGGGGTCCCCGTCGACGTACAGCTGGCCCTCGTCGGCCTGTAACACGCCGGTCAGGATGTTCAACAGCGTACTCTTGCCCGCGCCGTTCTCCCCGACCAGACCGATGACCTCACCGTGGTCGACCGCCAGCGACACGTCCTTGAGGGCCTGTACGTGACGGAACGACTTCGAGATACCCTCGACGCGGAAGCTGTGATTCTCACTCCCGGGGCGATCCCGGTCCGCGTCCATCGCGTCGGTGTGTGTCTGTGATGCCATGGGGGTCTGTGGTGAGAATTATTTGAGCGGGTTGTTCTGGAATCGATCCACGTACAGCTGGGTCGTCTCCTCCTGGACGGCGTCGTCGGTGTAGACGCCCGGCAGGCTGTAGCCACTCGGCTTGTCCTCGTCCTTCCAGTCGAGGACTTCCTTCATGTCCTCGAGGTTCATCGGCTGCATGTCGATCTGGGGGTCCCAGGCGTCCTCGCCGGCCTCGACGACGGACATCTTCGTCCAGTCGTAGGGCGTCTCGCCCGAGAAGATGGCGTCGTTGTAGTCGGCGGCGTCGACGACCGGGAGCCGGTCGATGGCGTCGGTCCACTCGCTGGGGTTCTTGACACAGACCGGCGCGTTGAACGCCATCATCCGCTCTGCGCCGCTGAGCGTGTGCCCGTTGATGAAGTCGTGGCACTTCGCGACCGACCAGCCGGCCTGCCACGGGCCCATGCCCGAGACGGTGCCAGTCATCCGGTCCTCGGCGATGGCCGCGAGCCCGGGCTCGCTGGCGTCGATGCCGACGACGGGCACGTCGATGTCGTTCTCCTCGAGGATGGTGAGCCCACCCAGCGCGACGGCGTCGTTCTGGCCGAAGTAGCCTTCGATGTCGTCGCCGAACTGGGAGACCTTGTCGTTCATCACCTGACGGGCGTCCGAGCGGATCCAGTTGCCCGGCTGGCGTGGCCCCGCCATCTCGATGTCGGGGTACTCCTCCATCGCTAGGTCGACACCCTTGTTCCGGCCGATGTTCGGAGCCGTGCCGCGGTTGCCCTCGATGTGGACGAACGTCCCACTGCCGCCCATCGCCTCGAACAGCATCTTCGCCGCGCTGTAGGCGTGGTTGACGAAGTGGGGTGTGAAGAACGTCACGTACTCTTCGCCTGCGTCCTGCGGGACGAACCAGTCGGCGATGGTGACCGCGAGCACGCCCGGGGTTTCGCCCTCGACCAGCGTCTCCGCCAGCGTAATTGCGGCGGCGTTGGTGTAGGTCTGCCCGGCGATGAAGTCCGCGTTGTTGGACACCGCCGTGTCGAACTGCTGTTGCTGTGTCTGGACCTCGCCGTTGTTTGTCTGGACGTTCGTCTCGTAGCCGAAGGCCTCACAAGCCTCGAGGTAGCCCTTCTCCCAACTGAGCCAGTAGGAGTTCTGCCGGTTGGCGATGGAGCCCATCGACGTCTTGGTCCCACCGTCCGACCCGGAGCCGCCTGACGAGTCGGTCCCGCTGGAGTCACTCCCCGAGGAGCCACTCGAGCCACCTGAACTGGTCGACGAGCCACCGCCGCCGGATCCACCCGCACAGCCAGCGAGCCCTCCCAGTGTGACCGCCGAGCCACCGACGGCGGTCTTTTTGAGGAAGCGACGCCTGGACTGGTTTCTGCTATCTCGTGCCATGTTTACGACATCCACATGTGGTCAACCCCTCGGTATATAGTTTGTGATTGAAAATCAGGACAGTCCGAGGGCCGGTCGGCTCGCCGCGGGCCCCACGCAGGCACGCTCCGGCCGGGGTCAATACATCACTTTGCCCGCCGAGACGTTGACGTCCTGACCGGTGATACGGTCGGCGTCGTCCGAGCAGAGGAACGCCACGGTGTTCGCGATGTCCTCCCGCGTCACCAGTTCCTTGCGGGGGCTCTCGTCCTCCGCACGCTGTCTGACGACCTCGTAGCTCTGGCCAGTCGCCTCCGCCTTCTGCTCGAAGACGCGTCGGATGCGCGGGCCGTCGACCGACCCGGGACAGACCGCGTTGACGTTGATGTCGTGCTCGCCGACTTCGGCGGCGAGGGTCCGGGTAAACCCGATGAGCCCCATCTTGGTCGTCGCGTAGGGCGTTCGCTGGCGGAGCGGGCGCTTGCCGGTGACGGATGCGATGTTGACGATGCGACCGTAGCCCGCGGTTTTCATGGACGGGAGCAGCGTCCGGCAGGTGTAGAACGGGCCGCGGAGGTTCACGGCGACCGTCTCGTCCCACTCCTCGGAGCTGACCTGTTCGCAGGCGGAGGTGGGCCCCGCGATGCCCGCGTTGTTGACGAGGTGCTCGACCGTCCCGAACTCGCCCAGTGCGGCCTCGACGGTCGACTCGACGTCTTCGAGGCGCTTCAGGTCCGTCTGGAGGGCGAGCGCCCGTTGCCCCTCTGCCTCGACGAGTTCGACCGTGGACGCCATCTCGGTCTCGTCCAGGTCGGCGACGACGACGTCGTTCCCGCGAGCCGCCAGTTCGACACAGATCGCCTGGCCGATACCACGCCCTCCACCGGTCACCAGGGCTGTGCTATCTCGTTCCATACCTCCCCAAGTCAGACGAAAGTACATAAAGATAGTGACCATCCGCCGCGCCGCCCCCTTCGGCGGCACGAGCGGCGCCGCCCGAAATAGTAAAGTCCCGACGCGAAACACGTCGGAGTATGCCGTACCAAGGATACAGCGACTACTTCGACAAGAAGCTCGTCATCACCGTCGCGACCACCGGCGGCCTCCACGGGAAGGAGGCGAACCCGAACCTCCCGACTCAGCCCGAAGAGGTCGCACAGGACCTCGCGGCGTGTGAGGAGGCGGGCGCGTCGATGGTCCACCTCCACGCCCGCGACGAGAACCACGAGGACACCAAGTCGGTCGAGCGGTTCCAGGCACTCAGAGACGCCATCGACGACCACTGCGACGACATCCTCGTGAACTTCACCACCGGCGGCGGGGGCATCTACACGCGCGACGCGCGCATCGCGCCGGTCCTCGAGACGGACCCCCGGCCGGAGGTGGCTACGGTCGACCTCGGTCCGATCAACTTCGGTCAGACCCGGACGGCCGAGAACACGCGCGAGCAGAACGAGGAGTACGCGGAACGGATGCGCGACGCCGGCGTGAAGCCCGAACTCGAACTGTTCAACCCCGGCCACATCCCCGAGGCGGAGCACCTCATCGACGAGGGACTCCTCGAAGAGCCGTACTGGGCGACGGTCATCTTCGGGATGCAGAACGGGATGCCGCCCGGGCCGCGGAACCTCGTGAACTTCGTCGACAACCTCCCGGACCCCGTCGAGTGGCAGTGTCTCGCCGTGGGGAAACACCAGCTTCCGATGACCACGGCCGCCATCACGATGGGTGGGCACGTCCGCGTGGGAATGGAGGACAACGTCTACTACCGGAAGGGGGAACTCGCCGAGAGCAACGCCCAGCTCGTGAAACGGACGGCACGCATCGCCGACGAACTCGAGCGCGAAATCGCCTCACCGGCGGAGACGCGCGAGCTACTCGGGCTCTGAGTCGATTCGGTACACACGAATCGACAGTCGATCGCGGTTCTCACCCACCGATTCGCTGTCTCTTTGGTTCGTGAGTGACGGAACCGGGGGACCGACGCCGCGACTGGCGCGTTGCGTGTAAACGTGTCACAATATCTCAGGCCATCGGAAGCGAAGTGTTTTGCACGTGGCGAATTTTAAGTACGGTGGCCTCGATGTGTCCTACATGAGTACCCAAGGCGGCGGCCGGACGCTGCAGACGACGGCGACCTCACTGCGCGTCGTCGAGACGCTTCGAGAGCTGGACGGAGCCCGGGTGACGGAACTGGCAGAGGCGATGGATCTGGCACCCAGTACCGTCCACGCGCACCTGACGACGCTCGCGGAGAACGAGTACGTCGTCAAGTCCGGCGACGTCTACCACCTGAGTCTCACCTTCCTGAGTCTCGGCGACTACGTTCGTAACAGGCGAAAGGCGTACCGTATCGCCGAGTCGTACACCGAGCAGCTAGCCGACGAGACCGAGTGCCGAGCCGTGTTCGCCGTCGAGGAGAACGGACGGGGCGTCTACATGTACACATACTCGGGCAAACACGCCGTCTGGACCTACTCGACGGTCGGCAAGCGGTTCTACCTCCACCAGACGGCCGCCGGGAAGTCCATCCTCTCGCAACTCCCCCGACAGCGCGTGGAGGACGTCGTCGACGAGTGGGGACTCCCCGCGGCGACGGAACACACCATCACGGACGTCGACACCCTGCTGGAGCAACTCGAGACGGTCCGAGACCGAGGGGTGGCGTTCAACCACGAGGAGCAACTCGACGGTGTCAAGGCCGTCGGTGTCCCGGTGAACGGCGCGGACGGCCGGGTCGTCGGGGCGTTCAGCGTCGCGAGTCCGGCGAACCGGATGAACGACGACCGGTTCGAGACGGACCTCCCCGAGACGCTGCTCGGCGTCGCCAACGAGTTCGAACTGGAGAACTCGTTGACCTGATATCGTTACATCACTACGGCAGTAACGGGTGAACGAGACGAACGTTCGTGAGGATTCGACGCTCGCGAACGACGCACCTGTGGAACGGGCGCGACAGTCGGGGCCACGAGGCCGAGACGGTCGGAGGTCCGGACAACCAATTACACCAGTACCACTGTAACTGCGCACGACACGAACGTTCGTGAGGATTCGACGCTCGCGAAAACGAACACGCGTCCGGAGTCGGCGACTCGTCGGTTCCGGCGACTACCCGTCTACAGAGACACGGGGATGAGTACCGCCCGAAGGGCACGAGGACAGCGGCGCAGTAGTACAATGAGTTATATCGCACTGGACCGCCTCGACGGCCATCCGGCTCGCGACCAGTCGACGGGGGTGTCACCGGGACGTGACGACCCCCACGAACGGTTATCCCCGTCCCGCCCCCCAGACCGGGTGTGAACACCACGGGGACATCCTCGGACGGACCGCACCAGGGTCAGCCCACCAGGTACGCGGGCGCACCGCTCCGCGTGGCTGACGCGGCCGTCGTCCTCCTGCACGGGCGGGGCGCGACGGCCGTGAGCATCTTCGACCTGTTCGATGCGCTCTCCGTTCACGGCGTCGCGTACGCCGCACCACAGGCGCAGTACAACCGCTGGTACCCGGGGTCGTTCCTCGCCCCGCCCGAGACCAACGAACCCGAACTGACGTCCGCGCTCGCCGCCGTAGACGCCGCTGTCGACGACGTCGTCGCCGGCGGCGTCCCGGTCGAACGCGTCGTCGTCGGTGGGTTCTCACAGGGCGCGTGTCTGGCGGCGGAGTACGTCGCCCGGACCCCTCGTCGGTACGGTGGACTGGTCGTGTTGAGCAGCGGACTCGTCGGCCCCGAGGGAACGGCCTTCGAACACTCGGGTGACCTCGCCGGCACGCCCGTCTTCCTGGGGTGTAGCGACGTCGACCCGTACGTCCCCGTCGAACGGGTCCACGCGTCCCGCGACGTCTTCAGGGCGCTCGGTGGCGACGTCACCGAACGAATCTACGAGGGGATGGCTCACACGATCACCGACGACGAACTCGCGGTCGTCGCCGACCTCCTCGTGACGCTCGTAGAGGACGCGGGGACGACCGACCGCCGCGGGAACGGAGACCCGGACCGATGAGCCTCCCGCCGTCGACACCGGGGATGCACCACGTCTCCGTCGTCACCGGCACGACCGCGGATACGTACGGTTTTTACACAGAAATTCTTGGACTAAGGCTCGTCAAGCGGACGGTGAACTACGACGACCAGTTCATGCACCACCTCTACTTCGGCGACGAGCGTGGGCGGCCGGGGACGCTGCTGACGTGCTTCCCCTTCGAGCGCGGAACGGAGGGGCGCGTCGGACGGCCACAGCCGACGGCGACGGCGCTCTCCGTACCGCGAGCGAGCGTCGAGTACTGGGCCGAGCGCCTCGCCGACTACGATGTCGACCGCGAGGAGCGGTTCGGCGAACCGGT
This sequence comes from Salinigranum sp., assembly GCF_041641895.1. Taxonomy (NCBI): domain Archaea; kingdom Methanobacteriati; phylum Methanobacteriota; class Halobacteria; order Halobacteriales; family Haloferacaceae; genus Salinigranum; species Salinigranum sp. Next base: position 14,687 of record NZ_JBEPXO010000051.1, read on the forward strand.
GCTCCGGTTCACCGACGGCGCCGGCCAACCGCTCGAACTCGTCGGGAGCGAGCCGGTCGGGGAGCCGTGGACCGGGGGCTCGGTGCCGCGAGAGCACGCCATCCGCGGGTTGCACAGCGTGACGCTCGCCTCGGCGAGTCCGTTCCAGACCGCCAGCGTCCTCGACGCGCTCGGCTTCGAACTCGACGCACAGGAGGGTGACCGCGTGCGGTACCGGACGGGCGAGACGGTGCCGGGGTCGGTCGTCGACGTCCTCGATTCGATCCTCCCGTTCGGCCGCGAAGGTGTTGGAACGGGCCACCACGTCGCGTTTCGGTTCGACGACGAGGACACGCTGGCGGCCTGGCACGACGTGTTCGTCGAGGACGGTCTCTCACCCTCCCGCGTGCGTGACCGGCAGTACTTCCACTCGCTGTACGTCCGCGAACCCGGAGGCATCCTCGTCGAGCTGGCGACGGACGGACCGGGACTGACCGCCGACGAGTCGGTCGATTCCCTCGGGGGAGCACTCCGACTCCCGCCGTGGCTCGAACCGGACCGCGAGATGATAACCGCACAGCTACCACCACTCACAGACGACGGAGAGACGGAGCGGTAGCGCCCCCGACGGAAGCGGGCGGCGTCAGTAACCGAGTTGCTCCCGGACGAGGACGACCGAGGTCCGGCCCTCGGCGAGTTCCTTGCGGAAGACGAGCTGCTTGGCGATGGCGCTCTCGACGCCGTAGGCGTCCTGTGCACGCTCGTTCTCGAGGGGGTAGGCGACGTTCTCCAGACGCTCGAGGGCGGCGTCGAGGTCGTCGACGATCTTGTTGACACCGCTGACGACGACGACGTTGCCCGCGGCGAACGGGTACGCGCCGATGCGACTCCCGGAACGGTCCGCGGCGACGAGTTCGCCGGTGCGCGCGATGGCGTTGATGCCGCCGACGAAGTAGTCGGCCGTCTGCGCCTTCCGGCGTGCGGTGGCTCGTTCCTCGTCGTCGTCGATGGCCCACACCTCGGCGTGGAGGTTCTCCCACGCGTGGTCACCCTCCATCAGGTGTTCCACGAACCCGACCTCTTCGAGCGTCGTCGAGTGACCGTCCATCACGGAGGCACCGTCGGGAATCAGCGATTCGATCGCCTCCAGCGCTTCCTCGCGGGTGTCGACGACGGTGACCGCGAACCCGTTCGCCTCGAGGTTCGCGACGGTCTCGTTGAGTTCGTCGTCGCTCGGAAGTGCGTCGAGTTCGTCGTCGATACGGACGTCGTCGTAGTCGGATTTCTGCTGAGACATGAGGGGGAATGCCGCGGTGACGCGACGGTTCCGACTACAGGTGGAACGGTGATAAGCGCTCGCGGACACCGGTGTCAGCGGGTTACGCGCGGGTTACTACCGTCACGCGGACGGGTGACGCGACACGGTGAGACAGCGGCGCCGGCGTGCAGACCACGTCGGTGGGCGCGCCGTGCGCGCCGCTCGCTCCACTCGCCGGGGTCGAATCGACTCGTCACACACGCACGGACTCACTGTGGTCTCGTGCCGGACCGAGACTCGGCGCTCGGGAGGTGAGTCCGAGAGAAGTAGCGGGAGGTAGATTTGAACAACGCGGACTCCGCGTCGCTCCGTCCTCTCGTTCAAATCAACTCTGGCCTCTGTTGCCGACCTCCGAGGCCGCTCCGAGACGAGACTCGCCGCTCGAGGAGTGAGGTCGACAAAACATAGCGGGAGGTAGATTTGAACTACCGATCTCCGGGTTATGAGCCCGGCGGAATCTCCTGGCTATCCCATCCCGCTACTGGGTACGAATCGGTGGGTGCGGTTAAGGGTTATGATTACGACGCCGTATGGTACTTTTCGGCGTGAGAGTCAGCCACGTCCCACCTGCCAGGTGACGAGGCTCTCCGCGACGTAGTTGACGAGCATCCCGGTGCCGATGCCGGCGACTTTCGAGACGACGAACCAGCCGTCGATGTCGAGCACGGTCAGGTCGAGGGCGACCGCCCGGTAGAAGAAGCGGAACGTCGCCAACTGGACGACGATACCGCCGGCGCGGACGAGGTTCGAACGCAGGAGTCGACCGAGTGCCGCACCGACACCCGCGGCCCCCTGCTCGGCGAACGTCCAGTTGTCGTTGAGCAGGAACATGACCACGATGGCGACTTCGATGCCGACGAACACCGCGAGTTCGGGGAAGACGCCGAGTTCGCGGAGCACCGTCGACGTCGTCACGTCGAAGACGGCACCGACGGCACCGACGGAGGCGAACTTGCCGAACCGCCGGCCCGAGAGGAGCGCGTCGACGACCGACATGGGGTCAGTCGTCCACCGCGTCGGCCCCGAGTCGTTCGACGAGCGAGGGGCCGCTGTCGCGTGACCGTTCGAGGAGTGCGTGCAGGCGGTCCTGACGGAGCGACCGGGCGCGATGCCGCGAGCGGACGAGCGCCCACCCGAGTCGGAGGGTCGTGTCGACGGTGGAGACGGTCGACTTGGGGTGGTCCTCCCACGTGACCGGCACCTCGGCGACCCGGCAGTCGAGCGCGCCGGCGACGGAGACGAGTTCGATGTCCCACGCGAAGCCGGGCTCGTAGAGGTGTTCGCGGACGGCCGCCCACGCCGCGACCGAGAGCGCCTTCGCCCCACACTGGTAGTCGTACAGGGAGACGTCGAGGAACCGGCGGGCGAGCCACGCGAAGCCGTCACCGAGTCGGCGGCGCGCGAGCGTCTGGTGGGAGACGACGTCCGCGTCGGGGTGTCGCCGCGACCCGACTGCCAGGTCCGCGCGCCCGTCGACGACCGGCTGGACGACGTCCGCGAGCGACTCGGCGGGGGTCGACCCGTCCGCGTCCGCGAACGCGATGACGTCGACGTCGGCCCGGGAGGCGAGCGACTCGAACCCGGCGGTGATGGCCGCGCCCTTGCCGCGGCGGTCGGCGCTCGTCGACACCTCGACCGGAACCGAACACGCCCGGAGGGCGTCGAGGGTCTCGGAGCGGGGGGCGTCGAGTTCGACGCGGAGGACCGCGGGGGAGCACGCCTCATCGAGCGCCGCGAGGTAGCTCGTGATCCGCGCGGTGTCGGGACGGTAGGCGGGAACGACGACACCGACGTTGCTCATTGGGGGTGGATTGCGCAGGGGTGTTAAAAAACCGACCGATACCTACCCACGGGTGGTCCTCCGGTCGTGTCGGCACTCGTGCTGCCGTGAGAGTCCCGCGGTGCCGTGAGAGCCGGCCGCGTCACCGGCTCACCACCGCGGAGACGAAGACGACGAACCCGACCACGCCGACGACACCGAAGGCGGGGAGCGCGACGAGGACCAACTCGTCCGAGAGGGTCCCGGTCTGGATGGCAGCCTGCACGACGGTGAACCCGAGGACCGCACCCAGGAGCGTCAGTCCACCCGCGATCGCTCGCCGTCTGTCGAAGGCCGACTCTCCCGTCCGGCCCACTTCACCCCCGTCCCGCCGTGGTGTGCGGTCGTCCATCGAGGTGACCGACGGGGTGACTCCCCTTCAAGGGTCGGTCCGGTTCCGGGCGCGACACCGGCCGGGTCGGGGGTTCCGAGTCGTCGTGGTCGACGGCGACGCATCACACCCGCGTGAACAGTCGGGGACGGCGACCTGTCCGCGACGGTGACAGAGACATAAAGCGTATAACGGGTCGAGCGCGTCGATTGCTGTGTATGGAGTACGCGCTGGTCCTCCGCTGGCTTCTCCTGTTCGCGCTCGTCGGTGCGGCCGGCGTTCCAATCGCCGCCCGCCTCTTCTCCGTCTCGGGTCGCGGCGCGGGGTTCACAGTCCCCGTCGCGCTCGTCGTCCTCACCCTGCCCGCGTACTGGGTCGGGCACCTCTCGCTCACGGCGGGACTAGTCGTCGGGACGCTCACGCTCGTCGGTGCGGCGCTCCTGACGGGACTCGACCGGGACGCGCTCCGTGACGGGAGCGTCCGAGCGAGTCCGTCCCTGCGGCTCGACCGTCGCGCGCTGGCGGAGTCGGCCGTCGTCTTCGTCGTCGCCTTCTCGTTTCTCGTCGCCGTCAGGGCTGTCGACCCCGCCGTTCACGCGCTCGGCGGCGAGAAGTTCCTCGACTTCGGCCTCCTGAAGTCGCTCTCGCGGACGACGGCGCTGCCGCCCGAGGACATGTGGTTCGCCAACGAACCCGTCCGTTACTACTACGGGGGCCACCTCGTCACGGCGCTGCTCGCGCGACTCTCGTTCACGCCCCCGCGCTTCGCGTACAACCTCGGACTGGCCGGCTTCTACGCGATGCTCGTCACCGCGGCGTACGACCTCGCGGCGTCGGTCGCTGCGGCTCGGAGAGGGGCGGACGCCGACCGGCCGAGGCCGTCCTCCGCACGTCTGGCCGGCGCGTTCGGCGCGTTCTTCGTCGGCGTGGCCGCCAACCTCCACACCGCCGCGGACGTCGCGCTGGGACTGCTGCCCACGGGACTCGGAACCGCAGTCGCGACGTGGATCGCGGACGGGACCGGCGCCGAACCGGACGAGGTCCTGTCGGGGTCTTCGAACTTCTTCTACTTCGACGCCTCGCGGGTCATCCCGGGGACCATCAACGAGTTCCCGCTGTTCGCGTGGCTCAACGGCGACCTCCACGCACACATGATGGGCCTCCCGTTCCTCCTCCTGGCCGCGGGGCTGGCGTTCGCCTACTACGAGACGCCCGCCGAGGCGCGGACGCGGCGCCGCCTCCTGGTGTTCGGGGCCATTCCCGTCGTGGCGGGCCTCCAGTCGGTGGTCGACACGTGGAGTTTCCCGACTCTGTTCGGCGTCCTCTTCCTCGCGGTGGCGTTCGCGCCCGCCCACCCCCTGACGCTGTTCTCCGAGCGGACCGTCCAATCGTTCGAGTCGCGGCTCCGGAGAGAGGGGCTCCGACTCGCGAGCGCGCTCGGCGTGGCGGTGCTGGCGGGCGTCGTCGGCGTCGTCCTCTCGGCGCCGTTCGTCGTCCTCGCGAGCGGCGGGGGGAGCAGTCGCTCGCTCGAGATTCTCGCCGCCGCGGAGCGGAGTTCGCTCGTCGGCCTCCTTCTGGTCCACGGTGGGTTCGTCCTCGCGTTCGGCACGTACCTGTTCGGCCGCGTCGGGCGCGCGATACCGGTACTCGTCGGCGTCGCAGCCGTCGCACTCGTCGCGAGCGCCATCGGCCTGCCCGTGCTCCTGCTGACGCTCCCCTTGCTCGTGCTCGGCTTCGTCGCCCTCCGGTTCGGCCGGCCGGTCGGCTTCGAGACGGTGCTGGTCGTCGGCGGTGCCGGCCTGGTGACGATGGTCGAACTCGTCTACCTCACCGAGCAGGCCGGCCCGCTGCGGATGAACACCGTGTTCAAGTTCTACATCCAGGTGTGGGCGCTGTGGGGTGTCGCCGCCGGGGCCGTCGTCGCCGGGTTGCTCCGCGGACGCACCGCCGAGACGGGGGCGGGGACGAGGACGGAGACGACGAGACGCGAGGCAGTCGCCACCGACGGCGGCGGCATCGGCGTCGGTGTGGCGCGGCGCGTCCTCGTCGTCGGGTTCGTCCTCCTCCTCGTCGTCTCGACGAGCACGTACGGGGCCTTCGCGCTCGGCAACCACTTCGAGAACGCCCCCGAGGCGACCCTCGACGCGACGGCGTTCGTCGAGTCACAGCATCCCGAGGAGGCACCCGCCATCGACTGGCTCGACGCCCGCGAGGGCCAGCCGACGCTCCTCTCCGCCCCGGGGACGACGTGGCACTCGCGGGGCGGGACCGACGAACGCGAGCGGGGGATGTACGCGTGGACGTCGAACCCTGCCGCGAGCATGACGGGCGTCCCGACCGTCGCAGGGTGGCAACACGAGGTCGGCTACCGCGGAACGGACGCGTACTACTCACGCGTGCGCGACGTCGACACGATGTTCCTCGGGCAGCCAGAAGAGCAGGCACGACTCCTCAGACAATACGACGTCGAGTACGTCTGGGTCGGTCCGTCGGAGCGGCTCAGATACGACGACGTCACCGTCACCGACCTGCAGGGGGTTGAAGTCGCGTACGAGCAGGGGTCGGTGACGGTGTACCGGGTCGACCACGAGGAACTACCCGCGGGGTGACTCGCCGACGCTGGCCGACCCGGACCGATGGGAGGACGGCCGTGTCGAGTGGGGGAGTGACGGAGGAAGACGGACGACGGACGGTAGGTGATGAGTTCGAAGAGCGGCCGCGACGCGACTGAGGGACCTCAGACGCCGCGCTTCTGGACGACGGTGAGCGCCTCGGCGTCGACGGAGTCCACCTCGAGGAAGTGCGGGACGTACTCGCGCTTCTCGAACGTCTCGCGCTCGTCCTCGGTGCCGATGGTGCACCACAGCTGGACCTCGTCGGGGCCGTGGAACTCCCCCTGGCGGTCGATGGCGAAACAGATCTGCTCCTCGCCGTCCCACTCGATGACGGCGTCGCGCCGGATGCCGGGGTCGCCACGGACGATGAGCTTCTTCATACTCCGGGGTTCCGGCGACGCGGGCTTAATCTCTTCGGGATTCTGCGACCGGGCGTGCGTCTCGGCGGGGCGTCGGCCGCGCCCCGGAACCAAACGGGTTTTAACGAGCGACGTCAAAAACCCGGCAAGGTAGATAACATGCAGATACCTCGCCGATTTAATACGTACTGTCCGCACTGCAACGCGCACCACGAACACGAGGTCGAGAAGGTCCGTACCGGCCGCGCGACGGGGATGAAGTGGGCCGCCCGCCAGGAGCGCCGTGGTGAGGCCACCATCGGGAACGCCGGCAAGTTCTCGAAGGTGCCCGGCGGTGACAAGCCGACGAAGAAGACCCACCTGAAGTACCGCTGTTCCGACTGCGGCAAAGCCCACATGCGTGAGGGGTGGCGCGCCGGCCGACTGGAGTTCCAGGAGTAACTATGGCAGGTTCCTACTACCGCGTCAAGTGTACCGACTGCGAGAACGAACAGGTCGTCTTCGGCAAGGCCTCGACGCCCGTCAACTGCGCCGTCTGCGGCACGACGCTGGCGACGCCCACGGGCGGGAAAGCACGAATCGACCACGAAATCGTCGAAACAGTCGAGGCCCGCTGAGGGGGGATAACGGATGAAGTACAGTGGCTGGCCCGACAAAGGCGAACTCGTGGTCGGCAAAGTCGACGACATCGCCGACTTCGGCGTCTTCATCGACCTCGAGGAGTACGAGGACAAGCGCGGCCTGGCACACATCTCGGAGGTGGCCTCGGGCTGGATCAAGAACGTCCGTGACCACGTCCGCGAGGGTCAGACCGTCGTCGCGAAGGTGCTCGACGTCAACGAGTCCTCCCAGCAGATCGACCTCTCCATCAAGGACGTCAACGAGCACCAGCGCAAGGAGAAGATACAGGAGTGGAAGAACGAACAGAAGGCCGACAAGTGGATGTCGCTGGCCTTCGGCGAGGACGTCTCCGACGAGCAGTACTCGGCCGTCGCGAACGCCGTCCTCGCGGAGTTCGACAGTCTCTACGAGGGGTTCGAGCAGGCCGCAATCCACGGTTCCGCCGCCCTCGAGGACGTCGACCTCTCCGAGGACGAGGTCGAGGCGTTCGTCGAGACGGCCCGCGAGAACGTCTCCGTCCCGTACGTGAACGTGACGGGGTACGTCGACCTGCGCTGTCCGGTCGGCGACGGCGTCGAGCACATCCGGGAGGCGCTCAAGGCTGCCGGCGGAAACGGCGACGTCCCCGAAGGCATCGAACTCGAGGTGACCTACGTCGGGTCGCCTGAGTACCGCATCAAGGTGCGCGCGCCCGACTACAAGACGGCCGAGTCCGAACTCGAATCGGCCGCCGGACGCGCGCGGTCGGTCATCGAGTCCCACGGCGGGACCGCGATGTACCACCGCGAGCGACACGAAGACGACGAGTAGCGGGGCGAGACCGGTGAAGTCCGACATTCGGGTCTGTACCGCCTGGCGCGACAGACACGGCCGACCCGTCTACGCGCTCTCGGAGGTCTGTCCCGTCTGCGGGTCCGAGACCGAGAACAGCGCCCCCGCACCGTTCGACCCCACCGACGCGTACGGCGAGTACCGACGACGGCTGAAACGCGCTCGCCGGGACGGCGTCGACGGAGACGAGGACGAAGGGGAAGGCGCCGACGAGGACGAAGGCGCCGACGACCGGAGCGGGCGCGACTGACTCGGCGTCGACGGCACACCGCCGTCAGCGACAGTCACCTGCCGCGTCCAGCGTGAGAGAGACCGTGTTCCCGTGCGCGGCAGTCTGGAAGGCGAGTTCCCCACCGGAGCGGTCGACGGCCCAGTGGACGAGCCACAGCCCCAACCCGCTCCCGTGGTAGACGGAGCGGACGTCGCGTTCGCCGCGGAGGACGCGAATCTCCTGGACGGGAATCGGTGGACACTCGTCGTCGACCGAGAGCGTGACCGTCCCGGCGTCGTCGTCGACCGTGACCGAGAGCGTGACGGTCGGGTCGCTCACGTCGGCGTGTTCGACGGCGTTCGTCAGGAGTTCGTGGACAGCCAGCGGGAGCTTCGACACCGCCCGGACTTCAGCCTCCGCCGGAAGCGACGTCTCGACCGTCGCCTCGGGGTATCGGTCCCGAACGCGCCCACAGACGTCCGCCACCGTCGCGACGAGGTCGAAGACGGCCGTGTCGGCGTCGTTCGTGAGGAGGCCGACGATGTCGCGTTCCTTGTCGACCGTCCGCAGGAGGTGTTCGCCCGTCTCGAGAATCTGTGAGACGCTGGCCGCGACGGCGTCCCCGCCGTTCGCCCGGACCTGTTCGGCGTGTCCGAGGATGAGGTTCATCTCGTTCCGGAGGTTGTGCCGGAGGAGGCGGTCCATCACGAGGAGTTGGCGTTCGCGTTCGCGTCGGTCGGTCACGTCGCGGGCGAACCCGACGACCGAGGCGACCTCCCCCTCGTCGTCCGTGAGTGGGTGACCCTGCACCCAGACCCACGTCCGATAGCCGTCGGTGGCGTCGACGCGGTACTCGATGTCGACCGGGTCGCCGCCGGAGAGGCGTGCCATCGCCGCTTCGACTCTGTCGCGGTCGGCGGGGTGGATACCGCGGACGAAGTCGGCCGGGTCGTCACGGAGGTCCTCGACGGACCGTCCCCACACCGACTCGTACGCGGAGTTGATGAACAGCACCTCCGACCAGTCGCCGGAGAACATCCAGAGGACGTCGGTGGTGTGCTCCGTGATGTCGAGGAGGCGCTGGTGGGTGTGGTGTCTGTCTTCTTCGGCCTTTCGCCGGGCGCTGATGTCACGACAGGAGACGACGTACTCGTCGGCGCCGAGCGCCGGTTCGGTCGACATGTTTGCGGCCAGCCAGACCCACGAGCCGTCCGCCGCACGGTACCGGAACTCCGTGGGTGACAGCGCCGAGTGGTCGTCCTCACGCGGGGCCGCCTCGACGAGTCGCGTGAACTCCGAGGTGACGCGCGAGCGGTCGTCGGGGTGGACGAGGGCGAGTGCGTCCCGGCCGAGGACGTCGTCGGGTGCGTAGCCGAGCACGCGCTCGAGAGCCAAGTTCGCGTACTGGAATCGTCCCGACCCGTCGAGGACCACGACGATGTCGAGGGTTCGGTCGAGAAGCACCGCCTCGACCGGCGTAGTGTCCATTGTCGGCAGTCGAACAGCAGGGTATCAAAACCTATCCGTCCAGTACTCATCCGTGATAACCTGGCGACACGGTGCCGACACGTTCCGGGTGCAGTCGCCCCCGGCCCGCGGGCGAGCGTGGTGTATCCACCCCGGCGGTCCCGGAGGTCACCGTCCGCCACCGACCAACGCCCTCTTATGACCCGCCACCGCGACTAGGGGACATGGACGACATCGAAGTCGAGGTGCTGGCCGACCCGGAGCTCACCGAGCCGGTATTCATCGAGGGGCTCCCGGGAGTCGGTCACGTCGGGAAGCTGGCGGTCGAACACCTCCTCGAAGAGTTCGAGAGCAGGGTGGTCCGGCGCGTCTACGCGACGGAGTTCCCGCCGCAGGTGACCATCGAGGACGGCGTCGCCGAACTCGCGTCCGCGGAGATTCACGCCGTCAGCGTCCCCGCCACGGCCACGGACGGTGAGGGCGAGGACGGCGACGGCGTCGACCTCCTCGTGTTGACCGGCGACCACCAGGCGCAGACGAACGCGGGCCACTACCGCCTGACGGAGGCGTTCCTCGACCTCGCCGAGGAGTTCGGCGTCCGGCAGGTGTTCGCGCTCGGCGGCGTCCCGACCGGCGAACTGGTCGAGGAGCCGAGCGTCCTCGGCGCGGTGTCGGCCGCAGAACACGTCGAACCGCTCGAGGAGGCCGGCATCGAGTTCCGCGAGGACGAACCGGCCGGTGGCGTCGTCGGCGTCTCGGGGCTCATGCTCGGCCTCGGCGGGCGACGCGGCTTCGACGTCGCCTGTCTGATGGGCGAGACGAGCGGCTACCTCGTCGACCCCAAGAGCGCACAGGCCGTCCTCGTCGCGCTCGAGGAGATTCTCGGGTTCGAGGTCAGCTTCGAGTCGCTCGAAGAACGCGCCGAGGAGATGGAGGAGGTCGTCGGGAAGATACAGGAGATGCAGAACCAGCAGGGGTCGGTCCCGACGGACGACGACCTCCGGTACATCGGCTGACCCGACGTCCGACTCAGGACTCGACCGACACCGTCACCTCGAAGCGCGCCCCGCCACTCGCACTCTCCCCGACGTCGACCGCCCAGCCGTGGGCCTCGACGACGCGCTCGACGATGGCGAGGCCGAACCCCGTCCCCTCCGCGTTCGTCGTGAATCCGCGCTCGAAGACCTGGTCGCGGGCCGCCGGGTCGATGCCGACCCCGTCGTCCTCGACGGCGAACCCCTGGCGGTCGTCGAGGCCGGTGAGCCGGACCGAGACCGACCCGCGACCGACCTCGGGGGCGTGCTCGACACTGTCGTCGGGCGTCGCCCGACTGCCCGTGGAACCGTGTTCCACGCTGTTCCTGAACAGGTTCTCGAACAGCTGTCGGAGGCGACTCGGGTCGGCCCGGACGGTGAGGGTCGGGTCGAGGTCGACCGTGAGGGAGCTCTCTTCGGCGGCGACGGTGTTCCACGCCCGCCGGGCGACGTCGACGACCGACGTCGGGGTGGACTCCGACACGGTCTCGCCCTGCCGTGCCAGTTCGAGGAGGTCGTCGACGAGCGCCGACGTCCGGTCGATGGCGGCCTCCGCCTCCGAGATGTGCCCCTCGTCGCCTGTCGTCTCGTACAGGTGGAGGCGGCCGCGAGCGACCTCCAGCGGACTCCGGAGGTCGTGTGAGACGACCGAGGCGAACTCCGCTAACCGGTCGCGCTGTCGTCTGATCTGTTCGGCCTGCTCCGTCCGCGTCGTCGTGTCGGTGCCGACAGCGACCAGCGAGACCACCGCGGTGTCGTCGCGCTCGTCGGTGGTGCGGGCGTCGCCGAGGACGTCGCCGTCGGGAGGTCCGTAGACCGGGTAGACGGTCGCGCTGACCGTCCCGGAGCCGTCCGTTCCGAAGTACGCACACTCGAACGGTGCGGCCTCCCCCGTCGCCGCCGTCTCCACCGCCTCCCTGACCGTCGCGACGGCGTCGTCGGACGCCCACCACGGAGTCTCCCAGAACGGCCGGCCGAGGGCCGAGTCCGGGTCGGAGAGCGTCGACCGCGCCGTGTCGTTCGCCTCACGGAGCGTCCCGTCTGGGTCGAGGATGCCGGCGAACGTCCGCGGGTTGTCGAACAGCGCGCGGAACCGTCGGGTCGCCTGCCGGAGGTCACCTTCGCGCTGCTCCCGTTCGAGTTCGTAGCTCACCCACCGCGTCAGCAGTTCGACGAACACGGTCTGAGAGTCGGTGAACGGCTCGTCCCGGGGGTCGGTGTCGGCGAAGCAGAGCGTCCCATACAGGTCGCCGTCGACGCTGACCTTCCCGCCGAGGTAACACTCCAGCCCGAACAGTTCGTAGCCCGGGTCGTCCCGCCAGTCCCCGTGTTCGGCCGTGTGGACGACGGCGAGGAGGCCGTCGGTATCCAGCGTTCGCCGGCAGTACGACTTCGAGAGCGGACACGACTCGCCCGACTGGAGGAGCGGGTGGTCGCCGACTGCGTGGACGATGCGCTGGGTGTCGTCGGTGATCCGGGTCAGGAATCCGAGGCGCACGTCGAGGCGGTCACAGGCGAGCGCGAGCGTCTGCTCGACGCGTTCGTCGAGCG
>NZ_JBEPXO010000052.1:0-26366 GCF_041641895.1 Salinigranum sp.
TACTCGCTGTTCACGCTGGCGGCCATCGTCTGAGGACGGGCGCGTCACCCGTCCGCTCCACATCTGTCAGCCGACAGGTATTCGGCCCCGTGGGTTCGACTACCGGCGTATGTCCGAGCAGGGATGTTCGACACCGGGACGCCGACGGGACGGCGAGTCGTCGGCGACGACCGGACGTCTGCCCATCCAGTTCCGGCGGTCCGACCTCGCACGCCACCTCGCGTTCTTCTACGACTCCCCCGAGTGGCAACGGCGGGTCGCGGCCGCGTTCGTCGAGGCCGGACTCGACCGTGATAACCGCTGTCTGTACTTCCTCGACTCGAACACGCGGTCGACCGTCGAAACCGCGCTTCGTGCCGCCGGCATCGACGTCGACACTCGAGTCGACGCCGGCGACCTCCAGATTCGCGCGGGCTCCGACGCGTACCGGGAAGCCGCGTTCGACCCGGGGCGACTCGTCACGCTTCTCGAGGAGGCGGTCCACGAGAGCGCCGCGGACGCCTACGACGGTCTGTGGGTCGCTGGCGAGGTGTCGTGGTGCTTCCACACCGACCTCGACTACGACCACGTCGTCGAGTTCGAGGCGGAGTTCGACGCGGTCTGTCCGGACCTCCCCGTCACGTCGCTCTGTCAGTACGACCTGAACCGGTTCAGCGAAGAGTCGGTCGCGAAGGCGCTCTGGACCCACCGACAGGTCGTCTACCGCGACAGCATCTGCGAGAACCCGTTCTACGTCTCCCCCGACGAGTACCGTTCGACGACGGAGTCGTCGGTGAACGCCTCGCTCATGCTGGAACAGGCGTACCGGCTGACGGAGGCGACCAGACAGGTCGAGCGGCGCGAACAGCGACTCGCCGTCGTCGACCGGGTCCTCCGCCACGACGTCAGAAACCACCTCAACGTCGTCCGGGGCGTCCTCGAACAGGTCCGTGGGGCTGACTGGCTCGACGACGAACACGCCACCCGGGTCGCCACCGCGACCGACCACGTCGACAGGGTGGTTCAGACGGCCACCAACGCGCGATTCGTCCAGCGCACGCTGGAGGCGTCGAACGTCGGGCGACTGTCGCTCTCGTCGGTCGTCGACGATGCAGTCGAGCGCGTCGCGTCGGACTACCCGTCGGCGGAACTCTCCGTCGCCGGTGACACGGACGTCACCGTCGTCGCGGACCAGGTGCTCGACGTCGCGCTCGCGGAACTGTTCGCGTACGCGCTCGGCGCACAGGACGCTCCCGGCCGAGTGGGGGTACGCGTGGCCGACGACACCCCGGACGGCGTCCACCTCGACGTCACCGCCCCCGGTAGCCCGGTCCCGCGGAACGCCCGCCGGGCACTTCGGGACGGGCTGGAGACGCCGCTGAACCACTGCACCGGCCTCGGACTGTGGCTGGTCAAGTGGACCGTCGAGAACGGTGGTGGCAGCGTCGAGTTCCCGGCGACGGCGGACGAACCGGTCCGCCTCCGTCTCGAACGCGCACCGGTCGACTGCTGACCGCGACGGCCGCGGTTCAGACGCGCCGGTAGTGGCCCAGTCGCGTCCCATCGAGGAGGTACAGGTCGCCGTCGGGGAGCGCGTCGGGGAGGAACGGCGAGAGGAACGACTGTCCCTCGACGTTGACCCACGTCCCCCCGGAGCGGTCGTTGAACGCCGGGACGACGACGAGTTCCGGTGGCTGGCCGCGTGACGCGTCCTCGACGTCTCCCTCGAATGCCGACAGGTCGACTCGCCCGCGGAGCCACGCCCGCTCGACGCGACTCCCGCCCACCTCGTCTTCGAGTCTCACGGTCGGGTGTTCGTGTCCCACACAGACCACCTCGGCATGCAGGACGTCGCTCGCGGGCCAGGTGTGCCCGTGGACGAACCCGACGGGCCCGTGTCGCACGCCGCCGGACCCGGCGACGTCCAGTTCGAGGCTCCGTTCGGCCACCGCGTCGGCGACTCCGCCGTCGTGGTTCCCGGGGACGAGCGTCATCGGCACCCGGTCGGTCACGCGGTCCACGACCCGGACGAGTTCGTCCACTTCGTCGCCGTCGGGCGGTCCGATGCGGTGGACGAGGTCACCCAACACGAGGAGTCTGTCGGGACTCGTCTGGTCGAGGAGGCGCTCCAGTCGAGCGAGGCGGACGTCGGCCGCGCTCTCCAGTTCGACCCCGCGTTCGTAGCGCAGGCCGGCCTCGATGCCCGCGTGGTAGTCGGCGACGACGAGGACGCGCTCCGCGTCCGTCCGTGCGACCGCCGCCGGTTCGCCGGGGACCGGTTCGACGCGCGCCCGTCGCGACATCAGATGGCCTTCAGCGAGTCCTCGGTCGGCTCGTAACACTGTCCGCTCATCAGTGCGCTCTGGATGGCGTCCTCGACGGCACCGGGGTCGACCCCGTACTCGTCGACGACGCGCGCCACGACCGCTTCGCGGGAGGCTCCGTCGCCGTCGTCGAGGGCGTCCATCGCGTCGACGGCGGCGGCCTCGATGTCGACGTCCTCCGCGGCGGCCGACTCGTCCACCGCACCTTCGTCGTCGGTCCCGGTCGACTCGGCACGCTCGGCGCGCTCGGCGGCCGGTGCGCTGTCCGTCGCGGGTTCGTTCGGTGACTCGTCGCTCGCCGGCTCGGCGGTTTCGGACTCGCTGTCGGCGCGGTCCTCGCCCAGTTCCTCGTCGAGTTCGTCGACGGACGGGACGTCGATGTCTGCCTCGCCCGCCGGTGCGACCTCGCTGCCCGTGGAGAACTCGGTGCCGAACTCCTCTTCGATCTGTGCGCGCTCCTCCGGGTCGAGTTCGTACATCCCCTCCTCGTCGAGGTCGGCCTCGACACCGTCCGCGGCCGTCACGTCGTTGTCAGCGTCGGCGTCCGCGCCGACACTGCGCTCGACGGTCTCCGCCTCGCTCGTTGGGGACGACGCCGTCTCGTCGGCGTCGAAGTCGCCGAGTTCCGACCCGGCGTCGGTCGTTGCGGTCGTTCCGGCGTCACTCTCGAAGTCGCCGAGTTCGTCGTCCGCCGACGGCGTCGCGTCCGTTGGTTCGGTCGAGGTGGTCGTCTCCGCCGTCCCGCGCGCGTCGGTCTCGGCGGTCGACTCCGCCTCTCCGCTCGTCGCCGAGGTGGTTTCGGTAGACGTGGCCTCGGCGGTGTCCGCGTCGGCGCTCGGTTCGGGGGTCGAGTCGGCCGACGACGTCGACGTGTCGGGGTCGGCGCCGCCGGCGTCGTCGAACTCCGGAATCGACTCCGCGTCCGTGTCCCCGGCGGCCTCGGCCGATGCGGCCGTTCCAGCCGCCGACTCAGTCGCTTTGGCGTCGCCGGCGTCGGCGCTGGTCGCCCCGGGTTCGCGTTCGGGGTCCGACGTCGGGTCCGGAGTCGTCGTGCCGTCGTCCGTCGCGGCCGTTCCCGCTGTCGCGGACGCGGCGAGTTCGATGTCGGCCGCCAGCGCGGCGAGGTCGGCGTTCCCGTCGCCCGCACCCGGTTCACGGTCGAGTGCGCGGACGCTGTCGCGCTCGTTCGCGACGACTTCGAGCGCGTCGAGTGCGAGTCGGCGCAGCGCGGCGAGGTAGTCTGGCGTGGTCCCGTAGTGGTCGATGGCGAGGGGAATCCCCTTCGAGAGCGGTTCGTCGACGCCCGCCGCGCGGAGCGCCTCGCCGAGTTCGCCGCCGCGCAGACCGGACTGGAGCGCGGCAGCCATCACGCCGACCCGCTCGAGCGTCGCCTCGGCGGTGGAGACGGTCCACCGGTCGCGGGTGTCGGCGTCGACGCGGCTCATCGACTCCGGACGGACGGAGGTGAAGACGCGGTCGGAGTCCTCGGGCTGGAAAGTTCGGGCCTTCCCCGAGAGCGCGACGAACGCCGGGGGCGACGCCCGGTCGAGGAACGCCATCTCGTCGGGCTGGTACTGCCCGGCGTAGCTCACGAAGGCGCCCGTCGGGTCGACGATTCGGCCCCTGAGGACGTCGTCGTTCACCGGTTCCACCTCGGTCAGGACGCCGACGGCGAACAGGCGGTTCACCCGCGCGCCGGTCGGCGTCACGACGTAGTTCGGCGCACGCTCCTCGTCCGACTCCGAGTACGAGAAGGAGGCGTCGTCGAACTCGGCGGCGAACAGGCGGTAGGCGACCTCTCGGCTCGGTCGGCTCTCGTCGGCGCCGGTGGCGTCCGTGCTCGTCGCGTTCGAACTCATGCGGACACCTCCTCGCGCTCGTCGGCGACCCGTTCGAGCACCTCGTGTGCTCTCGTGGCGGGGTCGTCGTCGGATTCGGCGAACTCGTTGGCGTCGAGGTTCGCACCGTAGTCGTCGACCGAGAGGTTCCCCCTGACGCGGTACTCCCGGCCCACGACCCGGTCGCGGATGCCGTCGGCGACGACTTCCTTGTCCATCGCCTCGCGGGCCTGCTCGCGCGCCTCGGCCATCGTCCCGCCGTACACCGACTCCGTGAGGTCACGGTCGAGCACCACGGTCACGGCGCCGGTGCCGTCGTCGAGGATGGCCTTCACGCGCATGTCGTCCTCGCCGTCGACGTCGCCGTGGGTGCGACACTGGCCGTTCTGGACGACGCGTCCACACTCGGGGCACCGCTCGATGAGCCCCGACCCGTCGCGGACCTCCAGCAGGTTGCCGACCACCTCGACGTCGAACATCCCGCCCGACGAGACGGCCTCGCGAATCGACAGCTGCGGGGCGGACTCCCGGACCGCCACCGACTCCGAGAGCGGCGTGACCGTCGTGAACTCAGAGAGGTTCACCGACGGAACGCCTCGGAACTCCCGGACGTAGACGCCCTCGAGTCGGAGGCTCGCGCCCTCGGTTACGTTCTCGCGCGGTTCCCAGTCGGTGAAGGGAAGCCGGCCAGACTCGTCGCCGAGGACCCCGGAGAGGATGTCCGTCTCGCCGCTCCGACCGTTGATGGTCCGCTCTTCGACTTCGACGACGCGAACCTCGACCGCCCGCCCGCGGTCACCGGGTTCGAGGTCGGCGAGGACCGCTTCCCCGCCGATTTCGTCGTCGTACGGCGTCTCGACCGTCTCGTTCGCCATCGCCACCGTCGTCGAACTCCCGAGGTTGAGTTCGGGCGCGCCGTCCCACTCGCGGACCCCCGCGTTGCCGATGGTGACGGAGTCGCCCGCCTCGAACCCGAAGTCCTCCCACGACGTGTACGATATCTTCCCCGTCTCGTCCGCGAGTTCCCCCTCGCGGATGATCTGTTCGTCGCCCTGGTACTGGATCGAGCGCGTCCCGACCGTGAGCACCCGGGCGGTGACCGTCACGTTCCCGCTCTCGGGGGTAATCGCCCCGACGTCTTTCGCCGACGGCGCCGACCCGCTCCCCCCGGAGTCGCCGCCGTGTTTCCGCCGGACGCTCTGTTTCGCTTCCTCGATGGGGACGCTGTACTGAAGCAGATTCTGCAGGTCCGCTTTGACCTCCGCTTTGTCGACGCCGAGGGCGGAGGCGAGCTCCTCGGCATGGTCGTCGATGTCCATCGGGAGGAGGTATGGGCGGGCTCTCGTAAAAAGCGTTCCACGCACCCGGCGCCCCGGCCGAGTCAACAGGTCGGCGGGGGGTCGACGGTCTGTCGCTTCGTCCGAATCTCCACTGCCACGTCGTCGTCGACGAAAACCTGCAGATACTCGACGCTGTCGCAGTTCGACACTCGCCACTCCCGTTCGGCCCGCCGCTCCCCGTCGACAGTCGAGACGACCGAGTAGACGCCCTGCGTCTCGATGGGGTTCTCGACGTCCGCCGCGGCACCGGGGCCGAGGTCACGTCGTTCGTCGACGACCACATCGTCGCCTCGACTGACAGTGATCCCGACCCGGTGTCGCTCGTCGTCGTCGTTCCACAGGACGAACCGACCGAGGTGTCTCGCGGGGGGAGGAGTCGTGGTCGAGGCGTCGGTCGGCAGCCCGGTACTCGCAGACGTGTCCGTCGACGCCGTCCTTCCCGTCGACGGGCGTCCACTGCATCCGGACAGGGCGCCGACGACGGCGCCCGTCAGCGCGAGCACGCGACGTCGGTACACACGCACCACTCGACGCGTGGCTGTAAAGTGTCTATTGGCCCACCGCCTGGTGGGGTCAGTCCGTCGGGAGTGGTCTCGGGGACACGTCGAGTTCGCGCGCCCACCCGTCGAAGATAGGTGCCGTGAGCCGCCGTGCCTCGCGTTCGAGCAGTCGACCGACCAGCCGTCCCAGCGGGCCGTACCGGGGCAGGAAGCCGAAGGTCATCGTGACCAGCACCCCCTCGTCGCGCGGTTCCATCGCCCACTCCCCGGAGAAGGTGTGGAACAGTCGTCGGTGGAAGGGGCTCTCCGCCACGTGGACCTCGACGGCGTACCGGCGTTCGGGCTCCCAGGCGGTACAGGTCTCGGTCCAGGTCCGACCGTCGGTGTCGGTACACGCCCGGTGCATCCCCACGCCGTCGCCGTCGAGGACGTCGACTCGCGAGAGGTTGGGTGCCACCTCGGCGTACCGGTCGAAGTCGGAGATGACCGCCCAGACGTCTGCCGGCGCTGCGTCGAACAGCCGCGAGTCGACGAACTGCATCACGCCACCTCCGTCGGACGACCCGCGCCCCGGCGGAGGCCGGAGGCGACGAGCGCGAGTCCGACTACCAGGTCGACGGCCGCGACGAGAGTCGTCAGCGGCCCGAGCGAGACGAGACCGGTGAACAGCACTGCTGCGGCCACCAGGAACGCGAGGCCGGCGACGAGACGAACGGTTCGGTTCTGTCGTACCATACACCCCCGTACGCAGCCCCGGACGATAAATAACAGCAGAACTACACTTCTGTCCGGTGGGTTGCAGAAGCGCCGTTCTGTCCGTCGGGTGACTGGTCGGTCTCCCGGTGGGTCACCGCTCCCGGGCGACTGTTGTCACCCGGAGGGCCGCGTCGACGCCGACGCGGAGGCAGTCACCCCGGACCGAGAACTCGACGACGAACCCGTCCTGACCCCCACCGGCAGACGACGGCACGGCGTGTGTCGCGAGTTCCCAGAAGGGACGTACCCGGACGTCGACGCCACGGGAGTCGAAGAACCGCTGGACGTCCGGGTGGTCGAGGACGAGTGCCCAGACCGGTGCCCGCGAGACGTGTCCACAGTGCGTACAGCGCCGCTCGGCGAACGGCCCCCGCTCGGTCGACTCGACGTCACACCCGGTCTCGCTCGCACAGGTCGGGCAGACGCCCTCGAACGCGAGGAGCGAGCGGTAGCGGGTCCAGCGGTCGAGCGTCCGTGCCAGCGCGGGCGCGTCCCGGCCCGTCAGTCCCGCCGGGGGGAACTCGTTGTGCATCCAGACGGTCTCACAGTCGCCGCACGAGACGGTGCCGTGACCGTCGTAGCTCACGAGCAACGGGCCGTCACAGTCCGGACACGGGGCGCCGACCGGGGCCGGGTCGCGGACCGGTGCCTCGTTGATGACTCCCGCGAGGACCGCCCGGACGACTTCCAGCCCGGCCTGTCGGAGTTCGTAGCCGCCGTCGACCCGCCGGAGGAAGTGCCCACGGAGCTTGCCGAGGTGGTAGTTGAACCGTCCCGTGTCGGCGACCCCGACCCGGTCACGCAGGTCGGAGAACGAGACGACGTCGGCCGGCGCCTCCCACACGGCCCGGACGATGGCGAGTCTGGTCGGCTCCCCGAGGAGGGCGAACGCCGCGGCGGGCGTGAGACCCTCGTCCTCGCCGTCGGTACCGCCGGTGTCTCCCCGCTCGGCGTCGGTCGGCCGGTCACTCATGACAGGGGCTGCGACGCGGGCGCTATTAAGTTCGCGTCGGCTGTTTTCGGGCGGCACACGCCTGTGTGTCGCGGGAGGTGAGGTCGTACCGCGGCTGTGCCCGACAGTTAAGTACTCCCCCGACACAACGTCTCGCATGGCCGGCGAAGACGTCGAGTTCACCGTAGACATCGTCGACGGCGAGACGCTGATAGAGATGACGGGCGACCGGGACACCGCCGTCGTCGTCCGCTCGGAGTCGGGCGAGCGCATCTACCTCCCGCCCGAGGACTTCGAGCGTCCGCCACAGACGAGCGACAGTCCGTACCAGTCGGCGCGCAGCGACAGTCCGTACCAGTCCGCCCGCGACGACAGTCCGTACCAGTCGGCGCGCAGCGACAGTCCGTACCAGTCCGCCCGCGACGACAGTCCGTACCAGTCCGCCCGACAGCAGTTCCCCGACGAGGGCCTGCGGTCGACCCGCGACGGCTACGCCATCCGTCACCCCGAACCCGTCACAGACGTCCGGGTCCTCCGGTAACCCGACGACGCGCCGCGCGCTCGTCTCAGGCGATTCGTTCGTAGAAGTCGATGTGCTCGTCGACGACGGTGTCCCAGGTCCGTGGCTCGTACTCGAGGGGCCCCTCGAGCGACAGGCCGTGCTCGATGGCGTCCGCGAGCGACCCCGAGTCGACCTCCGCGGGGACGACGCAGGACTCGGGGATGACCTCCGCGGCCCCGCACTCAGTGGCGACGACGCGCGTTCCCACGGAGAGCGACTCGGTGATGGTGATGCCGAACGGCTCCGACAGCGAGGGGGAGACGAACAGGTCCGCCGAGGAGTAGTAGTCGCCGAGGTACTGCTCTTCGACGAAGCCCGCCCACTCGATCTGGTCCTGGACGCCCAGGAGTTCGGCGAACTTCATCAACTGCTCCGTGAGGTGCCCGCTCCCGCCCATCACGAGTGTCACGTCGTCGCGGCGGAGCTTCTCCATGGCGTAGATGAGGTGCGAGAGACCCTTCTGGTCGGTGTGTCGTCCGACGTAGAACAGCATCTTCCCGTCGATTCCCAGTTCGGCCTTGATGTCACGGCCCGTCGGTTCGACGGTCGAGAAGCCGTTGTGGATGACCTCCGACTCCCCGCCGTACTCCTCTCTCACCTTTCGAGCGGTGATGTGGCTCACCGCGATGAGTTCGTCACAGCGGTCGACGATGCGCCGTTCGGTCTCGACCTCACGCTGTGGCGGGTCGATGTTCCGGTCCGAAGAGAGCGAGTGGAACGTCGTCACCCACGTCGCGTCGGTGTTGTTCATCGCTCGCGACCCCGGGCCGTAGCCGAACCAGTCGTGGGTGTGGATGATGTCTTTCCCCTCGGCACGTTCGGCGAACTCCGCGGAGAGGCGGCCGATGCGGGTGATGATGTCACCGTCGCCTGTCGGGACGCCGACGATGTTGTCGCGGCCTTCGGGCGCGTACTCACCCGGCAAGACGAGTTCGATGTCGACGCCCCGGTCGAGGAACCGTTCGAACATCTCACCGACGAACGTGTCGAGACCACCGGTCACGTTCGGCGGATATCCCCAGCCGAGCCAGAGCACTTCGAGCGACATGATTGACACATGCTTCCGAGAGCCACTATATAATTCATGGCGATGGCCACGGTTGTCGTCAGCCCGTGGAAGTGTAGCGACGACGACTGTTCTCGGCCGCGTCCGTCGCCGGACGCCGACCGGTCCACCGACGCCGACGAAAGGTAGTTGACTCCCCCCGCTCACTCGACGGTATGGACGTCGTCGTCAACGCCGCGACGAGCGTGGACGGGAAGCTCTCGACCCGGCGTCGCCAACAGTTGCGGATCAGTGGCGAGACGGACTTCGACCGGGTCGACCGCCTCCGCGCCGCGGCCGACGCCGTCATGGTCGGCGTCGGCACCGTCCTCGCGGACGACCCCCACCTGACGCTCGACGACGACGACCGGCGCGTCCACCGCCTCCGGACGGGTCGGTCCGGGAACCCCGCCCGCGTCGTGGCCGACTCCCGGGGGCGGACCCCGCTGGACGCCCGCGTTCTCGACGACGCGGCAGAGACGCACCTCCTCGTGACTGATGCCGCCAGCGAGTCGCGCCGCGAGGCGCTCGACGGCGTGGGCGAGCACGTCTCCGTCCACGTCGTCGGGACGGACGAGTCGGGACACGCTGACCTCGCAGACGGCCTCTCGGCGCTCGAATCGGCCGGTGTCGACCGGCTCATGGTCGAAGGTGGCGGCGAACTCATCGCGTCGCTCTTCGGTGCCGAACTGGTCGACGAACTCTCGGTCTACGTCGGGTCGCTCGTCGTCGGTGGACGAGACGCGCCGACGCTCGTCGACGGCGACGGCTTCGTCGAGTCGTTCCCACGACTCGACCTCCGCGACGTCGAACGCCTCGACGACGGCGTGGTGCTGTGGTACGACGTGGTGTGACCGACCGGTACGAGATTCCCGTGTCACCCGATCCGCCGCGCTCGTGCGGCTGTGCAGCCGACTGACAACGGTTCTCAACCCTTAAGAACGTCGCGCCGCAACTGCGTCTATGAGCACTGTACAGCCCGGCGAGCCGATCCACGCGAAGAGCAAAGCACACTTCGAAGAACTCGTCGCCGAACACGACGTCGTCCTCGTCGACTTCCACGCCGACTGGTGCGGCCCGTGCAAGATGCTCGAACCCACCATCGAGGAAATCGCTGCCGAGTCCGAGGCCGCCGTCGTGAAGGTCGACATCGACGAACTGCAGGACCTCGCCCGCGACGCCGGGGTGCGGAGCGTCCCGACGCTCCAGTTCTACGCCCACGGCGAAGAGGCGAAGCGACTCATCGGCGTGCAGGACAAAGACGACCTGCTCGCGGTCGTCGCGGAACTATCGTAGACGGACGACTCTCGGTGCGGTTCTCGCAGCGCCGAGCGGCCGCGTTCACTGAATCCGCGCGTACTGCGCCTGGTGACCGTCCTCGGTGCGGTGGGCGTCGGCAAGCCGGCTGGCCTCCGCTTCGGATGCGGTGAGCGACTCGAACGAACAGTCGTGACAGACGACGTGAAACGTCTGTCGTTCCCGTGAGAGCATATCGACAAGAGACGTGGTCCCGTGTTAAGTACGCGGAGCGTGTGCGAGCTAAACCGACGCATTCAGGGGCTTAACCACCCACTAAACGAATCAGAACGGAACGTCGGAGAGGTCCGGGCGCTCGTCGTCGAAGCCGTATCCGGTCGACGCGTGCACCTCGCTGACCTCGTCGAACTCCATCACCATCCGCGACTTCAGCGCCTGAATCGTCATCGGTGAGATGCCGCACCCCGAGCAGGCCCCGGCGAGCGTGAGCCACACCTCGCCCGTCTCCTCGTCGATGCCGTCGATGCCCGCGGTGCCACCGTGCATCGCGATTTGAGGGAAGTTCCGGTTCATGAACCGCTCGAGGCGTCGTTCGAGCGGTTCCGTCTCTGTCGACGTGTCCATACGTCCTACGAGCGGGCAACGGATATAGCGCTTACTCGCGGGTCGGGGACGCGCCGCGACTGAAGTGTCGCCTTCTGCTCTTCGCCACCGCGTCCGGGCGCCCTATCGCGGCAGGGGTCGGCGGTTCACCGCGTCCGTCTCCAGCGTGGCGCGTCTCTCGGGGGCTTTGGGTCAGTCGGCCCGTCCACGGGACGGAACCAGGGTCCTCCGGCGACCCGCCCCGGGGCTGCGAGGGCTTTTAAATTCGGAGGTGGTAGCCTGCGGTATGATTTCACTCGACGAAGCGGTCACGGCTCGACTCGAATCGCACGGCGCACGCTTCGAGGTCCTCATCGACCCGGACGCCGCTCTCGCAATCAAGCGCGGGGAGTTCGACGGCGACCTGGAAGACGTCATCGCCGCCGAGGACGTCTTCGAGGACGCGTCCCGGGGGGACCGCCCGGCGGAGTCGGACCTGAAGACGGTGTTCGAGACGACGGACCCGATGGAGATTATCCCGGAGGTTGTCAAGCGCGGTGAGATACAGATTACGGCCGAACAGCGCCGCGAGATGCAAGAGCAGAAACGGAGACAGCTCATCGACCGCATCGCGCGCAACGCGGTCAACCCCCAGATGGACGACGCGCCACACCCGCCGGACCGCATCGAACGTGCCCTCGAAGAGGCCGGCTTCCGCGTCGACCCGATGGAACCCGTCGAGACACAGGTCGACGACGCCCTGGAGGCGCTTCGACCCGTCATCCCCATCCGGTTCTCCGAGGTGACCATCGCCGTCCAGGTTCCGGCGGACAAGGCCGGCAGCGCACAGGCGCGCATCCGGCAGTTCGGCGACCTCGAACGCGAGGAGTGGCAGAGCGACGGGTCGTGGGTCGGTGTCCTCACCTTCCCCGCAGGGATGCAGAACGACTTCTACGACCTCGTGAACGACGTCACGAGCGGCGAGGCGGAGACGAGAATCATCAAGGACAAGGACGACCTGAACGTTCGGTAGGTCCGCTCCGGCGCGGCGACGGGCGCCCCGCGACTATCCCTTCTTGAAGCCGATCAGGAACCCGCCGGTGAAGCCGGCCGACACCGACAGCGTCGACAGGATGGTCATGATCCAGTCGGGGGGCGTCCCCGAGGCGGCCGCCTCCCCCGTCTCGATCATACCCGCCGTCAGTCGCTCCCAGTCGACGATGAGTATCTGCCGGGACTCGAGGAACTTGAACAGGGCGAGTTCGAGTCCGATGATGATGGCGACGATTTTCGCGACCTTCTTGGCCGCGAAACCGATGATTCCGCCGACGACCGCCCCACTCCCGAGTTCGAGCCCCAGTTGCTGGAGGTTGATGTCGACCATAGCGCCACATCGCGCGGGTCAGCATAAGTCGTTTGTGGGGTTCCAGTCGGCACGTCGACAGGTTCGTCCCCAGTTCGGCGAAGGCTCGTGGCACGAGGTAACATACAATACCCGTGAGGCTGTACACGGGGTATGGAGGTGTGAGATTCCCATCACGAACGCCCGCCCGCTTAAGCCGCTCGACGGCCAACCCCCGACAACAGTGCTGGAACACACCACGGAGGCGACCCGATGAGTCGGGACGCCATCGTCGCCAAACGTGTCGACAGCGGCACGGCCGACCTCACGGAGATCCGTGACCTCGCCCGGGCGGCCGGATACGACGTCGTCGGCGAACTCACCCAGTCGCGCGAGGAGGACGCGGCGTACATGTTCGGCGAGGGGAAGGTCGAGGAACTGGCCGCGCTCGCCGTCGAGACGGGGGCGGAGGTGGTCATCGTCGACAATCGGGTCGGTCCCTACCAACTGTTCAACATCGGCTCGAAGCTCCCGGACGAAGTCGAGGTGGTCGACCGGTTCACGCTCATCCTCGATATCTTCGGCCAGCGCGCTCACACGAAGAAGGCCCAGCTACAGGTCGAACTGGCCGAACTCCGGTACGAGTTGCCGAGAGCGGAGGCGAAAGCCTCCCTCGCCAAGCGGGACGAGCGTCCCGGGTTCATGGGCCTCGGCGAGTACGACGAGAGCCGCGAACAGGACATCAAGGCGCAGATCGCCCGCATCAAACGGGAACTCGACGCCATCGCCGACAAGGAGGAGACCCGGCGGGAGGAGCGACGCGAGTCCGGGTTCGACCTCGTCGCCCTGGCGGGCTACACCAACGCCGGGAAGTCGACGTTGATGCGCCAGCTCGCCGCGGACCTCTCGGTCGACGAGAACGACGACCTCCACCCCGACCTCGACCCCACCGCCGAGTCGGAAGACCGCCTGTTCACCACGCTCGGAACGACGACCCGCCGGGCCGACACCGGGACCCGGGACGTTCTGTTGACCGACACGGTCGGCTTCATCTCGGACCTCCCGCACTGGCTGGTGGAGTCGTTCAAGTCCACGCTCGACTCGGTCTACCGCGCCGACCTCGTCCTCCTCGTCGTCGACGCCTCCGAGTCGACCGAGGAGATGCGCGAGAAACTCGTCACCTGCCACGACACGCTGTACGAGCGGAACGAAGCGCCCATCGTCACCGTGCTGAACAAAGTCGACAAGGTCGACGAGCACGAACTCGCGGAGAAGAAGCGGGCGCTGTCGGCGCTCGCGCCGAACCCCGTCGCCGTCTCGGGGCTGACGGGCGAGAACGTCGCGGAACTCACGGCCAGAATCGAGGCCGAACTCCCCGACTGGCAGCACGAACGCCTCCTCCTCCCGATGACCGACGACACGATGAGCCTCGTCTCGTGGGTCCACGACCACGGCAACGTCGAGCGCGAGGAGTACGACGGCGACTCCGTCACCCTCGAGTTCGAGGCACGGCCCGCCGTCGTGTCGAAGGCACGGGCGAAGGCCGCAGACCTGGCGGCGGTCGAGTCGGCGTAACCGGCGCAGGTGGGAAGATTCAATCACGCGAGCGCCCTTAGGTCGACCGTGACCCGTTCGCTTCTCGTCTACGACGGCAGCAACGCCATCTTCCGGGCCGCAGCCGACACGGTGACGCGGTGCTCGACCGACATCGTCGCCGTTCCCTGGAACACTGCCGAGGTCCAGGCGTTCCTCCGGGCGCAGTTCGGCGCGCGGCCGTTCGCGTTCGTCCTCGTCGAGGACGACACCGTCCACGTCGGTCGCGACACTGTCGGACGACTGCTCAGACGGCGCGGCGTCCCCACGTCGGTCGAGCGCCTCCTCACCCGGGCGTACCCGGCGGTCGCCAACCCGTTCGGGCGCGTCGTCCACGGCCGCGAACCCGCAGACATCCACGGGACGTTCCCGCTCGACGAGGCGGCGAAGACCCACCTCGACCCGCTCCGCCGGGCGCGGACGATTCCCGTCGAGTCGGCGTGACTACCCCGACAGCGCCTGCCTGATGGCGTCGTCGATGGGTGTCCGGTCGATGGGAACGACGCGCTGGAGGTCGCGTTCTTCGTCCACCGTCACCGGGTGGCGCATACTCTCGGCCAGCGGACGGGCGATGGCGTACTTGACGTCGGTCGTGAACCGGAGCCAGTGCGAGGACAGTTCCGGCGTCATCACCGGCACGGGGAGGATGAACACCCGTCTCCCCTTCTCTGCGGCGGTCAGTTCGAGCAGCGACTCGTACGACCACACGGAGGGGCCGCCGATGTCGTACGTCCCGCCGCGCGTCTCGTCGGCGTCGAGCAGACCAACGAGGTACGAGACGGTGTCGTCGACGCCGATGGGCTGACACGGCGTGCGGACCCACTCGGGGACCACCATCACCGGGAGGCGGTCGGTCAGGTCGTCGACGATACGGAAACTCGCGCTCTCGGCTCCGACGATAATCGCCGCGCGGAGCACCGTGAGGTCGAACGCCCCCTCCGACAGAACCGACTCCACCTCCCGCCGCGACGCCAGGTGGGGGGAGAGGTCACCCTCGTCGCCGCTGATTCCGCTCAGATACACCACCCGGTCGACGCCGGCACCCGACGCCGCCTCGCGGAACCGCCGGGCGTACCGCCGGTCCCGGTCGGCGAAGTTCTCGGCCGTGAGCGAGTGGATGAGGTAGTACGCCACGTCGACGTCGGCACAGAGGCCGCCGAGGGAGGCCGGGTTGCCCAGGTCACCTTCGAACGTTTCGACCCCCTTCGGGAACGACGTGTCACGGGCACTTCGGGAGAAGGCCACGACGTCGTCCCCCCGGTCGTCGAGCGCCCGCACCAGTCGGGAGCCGACGAAGCCTGTCGCGCCCGCGACGAGCACTCGCATCGTCTGTGCCTTCGGTCGAACGATAATGAGGGTTTTGTCGGCCCGGACCCGGTCGCCCGACGACAGCGGCTCAGCCCCACGCAACGACGGCGAGCCGTCTCGCGGCCGACTCTGTCGGTAGCCACCCGCGTCCGGTCCCGCCTACCTCGTCCCGTTTACCCGGAGAGTCCGACGACGCTCCCGCTCGCCGTCACGGCCCACACCCGGTTGCCGCCGAAGGCGACGTCGACGACGCTCGCTTCCGTCTCGAAGAACCACGTCGCGTCGCCGTCGGTCGTGAACTGCTGGACGCCCGGTCGTTCGCCCTCGACGCCCACGGCGAACCGACCGTCGCGGACGGCCGTGAGCGCCGCTGCGCGTCCCGTGAGTCGCTCCCTCCACAGTCGCTCGCCGTCGCCTGACAGCGCCAGCGCGTACCCGTCTCTCGTCCGGTTCCCCACGAGGACCCACCGCGCGCCCGACGTCTGCGTCGTCACCGACATCCCGGTCGTCCAGTCGGTCCCGGTGTCGTGGCTCCACGCCACGGCGCCGTCACTGTCGCCGCCGCGGACGCCGTGAACTCGTCGACGGCCGAGGAGGACGTCGCCCTCGGCCGGAGCGACGGCACTCGCGGCGGCGTCGACGCGCCACCGCACCGCACCGCTCTGGGCGTCGAAGGCGACGGTGACGCCGTCTCGCGACCCCGCGTAGACGACGCCGTCGCGCGTCGCGAGCGCGTCGACGCGGGCCCTCCCCGACTCGGTCAGCCGCGCCTCCCAGACGCGTTCGCCGTCGTCGGCGTCGACGAAGGTCCCGTCACCGCTGTCGACGGCGACGACGTGTCCGCCCTCGGTGCCGACTGTGACGGTGTCGGTGTCGCTCTCGACGGTGAGCGCGCTGGCGACTCCCGGGAGCGACGTGCGCCAGCGTTCGCTCGCGGCGTCGACGCCGACAGCGTCCGTGCCGGCGACGTACACCCGTCCGGCACGTCCGACCGGGGGAGCTTGGAGTTCGGCGACGGTGTCCGTCGCCCACTGCACCTCGCCGTCGTCGGGGTCCATCCCGACCACCCGGCCGTCTCTCCCGGCGGCGACGAACCAGACGCCCGTCTTCACCAGCCCGATGGGGGGTGAGTCGACGGCCAGCGTCTGGAAGTGGACGTCCACTCCGGAGCGGAGGGTCCGCGCGTTACAGCCGGCGACGGCCGCGGTGAGACCGGTCCCGGCGGCCGCGGCGGCGGTCCGGAGGAACTGACGGCGTGAGCGGGGAGCGCGAGGGGAGGGCATCGCAGTCTCGCACGCTGTCGTTTACGAGCCGTGATAGGTTTTCTCCTCTGTCCTCACGCCTCCTCGCGTACCGCCTTCTCCTTCTGCACCACGT
This sequence comes from Salinigranum sp., assembly GCF_041641895.1. Lineage (NCBI taxonomy): Archaea > Methanobacteriati > Methanobacteriota > Halobacteria > Halobacteriales > Haloferacaceae > Salinigranum > Salinigranum sp. The sequence goes on from NZ_JBEPXO010000052.1 coordinate 16,756, forward strand.
GGACGTCGGTGACTCGCGTGTCGGGGTACTGCCCCGCCTCGTCTTTCTCGGCCGCCTTCACCATGTCCCAGACGACGTTCAGCCCGGTCGTCACGCCCTCCAGCGCCTCCATCTCACAGCCGGTCTTCCCCGTCGTCTCGACGGTGACGGTCAGGACGATTCGGTCCGTCTCCACTTCGAACTCGGTGTCGACGTTCGTGATGGGAATCTGGTGACACATCGGGATGGTCTCCCACGTGTGCTTGACGGCCTGGACCGCACCCACCCGCGCGGTGGCGAGCACGTCGCCCTTCCCGATGTCGTCGGCGCGAACGGCGTCGACCGTCGACGGCTGGAGGTAGATGGTCCCCCGGGCGACCGCCCGCCGGTCCGAGTCGGGCTTCGCCCCGACGTCGACCATCTGGACGTTCCCCTCCGTGTCGGTGTGGGTGAGTTCGTCGCCCGCGTCGGTCTCACGGGGGTCCTCACCGGTCGGCGCGTCGGGGTCACTCATCCCGCTCACCCCACATCGCCTCGGGGACCCGTTCGAGCAGGTCGGTCGCCACCAGCCCGAACCCGCGTTCCTCGACCACGAGGTCACCCGCCCGGCCGTTCGCGTAGGCGGCGATGGCCGCCGCGTCGAGCGGCTCTTGGGTACAGAGCACCGCGCCGGCGACCCCTGCGAGGACGTCGCCGGTGCCGCCGACGGTCATGCCCGGGTTGCCGGTCCGGTTGACTCTCGTCTCGGTCCCGTCGCTGACGACGTCGTACGCGCCCTTCACGAGCAGCGTGTGGCCGAGGTCGCTCGCGAACTCGGCGACGAGTGCCTCCCGCTCGCGCCACTCTTCGGACGTGCTACCGCCCATCTTCCGCAACTCGCCCTGGTGGGGCGTACAGACGAGCGTCGCGTCCGTCTCGACCTCGGGGACGACCTGGAGCGCGTCGGCGTCGACGACTGCCCGGCCGTCGTACCGCGCGAGGAACTCACCGACCGCCTCGAGCGTCTCCGCCGCGGCGCCGAGGCCGGGTCCGAAGACGACGACGTCGTGGTCGGCCGCTCGCTGGAGGAGGCCGTCGACGTGGTCCGGGGCCAGCGTCTCGCCCTCGAACGGCACCAGGATGAAGTTCTCGCTGTAGCCCTGAACCTCGCGGGCGACTCTCTCGGGGCAGGCGACGCGGACGAGGTCCGCTCCGGCACGGAGCGCCGCGCCCGCGGCCAGTGCCGGCGCACCGGTGTACGGCCCACCGCCGACGACGAGCACCTCGCCGTGGTCGCCCTTGTGCGACTGCGGGTCGCGGCCCAGCGCCAGCAGGTCGCCGGGGCCGGTGAACGTCTCGGCGGCGGCGGGGATGCCGATGTCCGCGACGTGTACCGTCGCGTCGAGCCGGGACAGTCCCGGCTTCTCGTCGTGGAAGGTGACGACGTGCTCCGCCTCGACGGCGACCCCCTCGGACTCGCCGGTGTCGGCGTCGACGCCCGAGGGGACGTCGACAGCGACGACAGTCGCGTCGAGCGCGTTTACCTCACGCGCGGCCGCGGCCTCGGGGTCGCGCAGCGCGCCGGTCACGCCAGTTCCGAGCATGGCGTCGACGACGACGTCCGGGTCGCCGACGTCGAGGTCCCGCGAGTCGGTCACGGTCTCGACGGCGTACTCGGCCTCCCGGAGGGCCTCGTAGTTCTCGCGGGCGATGTCGGTCGAGATGGTCTCGGGTCGCCCGAGGAGGTACGTTCGGGTGTCGAACGCATCGAGGAAGCGCGCGGCGACGAACGCGTCGCCCCCGTTGTTGCCGCGGCCGGCGACGATGGCGACGCGCTCTGCGTCCGGTGCCACTTCGCGGACGACGCGGGCGACGGCGTTCCCGCTCGACTCCATCAGCTGTTTGCGCGGCACGCCCAGCGCGGCCGCGTTGGCGTCGACGGCGGCCATCCGTCCTGCGGTTATCATGGCTCGGACTTCGGTCGGGTGGCACCTAAATGGGCGTGTCGGCTCCGTCGGGGACGCCTCCCGACCGCCGCGACGTGAGCGGCACGCCGGCGAGAACCCGACGCGTTACGGCCGTCCACTTCGCAACGCTTTACCGCCGACCACTTCGCAACGCTTTACCGCCGACCACTTCGACTCCCGCTGTGACACGCCGTCTCTTCGGGTCGCTTCTCGGGCTGGTCTTCCTCGTCAACTTCGGGCGGACCGCGTTCGCCCCGCTCCTCCCCGAACTCCAGGCGGCGTTCGACGTCGGGCCCGCGGCCGTCGGCCTCGTCGCCTCGCTAGTCTGGCTCGGCACCGGGGCCGTGCGGTTCCCCGTCGGCTACCTCCTCACACGGACACCCCGCGAACGTGTCGTCGTGGCCGCGGGCCTCCTCCTCGCCGTCGCCGCCGCGTTCACCGCGATGGCCCCCACCGTCGGACTCCTCCAGCTCGGCTCGCTCCTCGTCGGGTTGGCGTCCGGCGCGTACTTCGCCGCGGCCGTCCCCCTCATCGGTGACCTCTTCCCCGACGGGGTCGGACGGGCCGTCGGCGTCCACGGCACCGCTGCACAGTTGGCTTCCGTCGTCGCACCGACGGCCGTCGTCGTCGTCCTCGGGGTGACTTCCTGGCGTGCGGTCTTCTGGGGGCTCGCGACCGCGTGTCTCCTCGTCACCGGCGCGCTCGTCGTCGGCACCCGCGACGAGGCGGGCCCGGAGACGAGCGCGGACCGTTCCTTCCGGGCCGCGCTCGGCAACTGGCACGTCATGGGAACCGGCATCCTGATGATCGCCACGGCGGGGTTCGTCTGGCAGGGGCTGTTCAACTTCTACGTCGTCTACCTCACCACGGCCAGGGGGCTGGACGCGGCCACGGCGAGTACGCTCCTGACCGTCACCTTCGCGGCTGGCGTCCCCGCCTTCTGGGTCGGGGGACGACTCGCCGACCGCCTCCCGCACGTCCCCTACATCCTCGGACTGCTCTGTCTGTTCACGGCGGGGCTGTTCGCGTTCACCTTCGCGCGGGGAGTCGTCGGCCTCGTCGCCGTCTCGCTCCTCGTCGGCTACGCCATCCACAGCCTCTTCCCGGCGCTCGACGCGTACGTCCTGGGGGCGCTCCCCGCGGGGACGCGCGGCAGCACCTACGCCGTCTTCAGCGGCCTCTCGCTCCTCGTCGAGGCGACCGGCAGCGGCGTCGTCGGCTTCCTCGTGGAGGCCGGCTACGCCTTCGACGCCGTCTTCCGCGTCTTCGCCACCGGGATGGTCGTCGTCGTCGTCACGCTCGGGGTGCTCTCGGCCGCGGGGCGACTCCCCGACGCCTCGGCGTGAGCGTTCGTCCGCGCGAGACTATTCTGAGGATTGATACGCGATGAGGGCGTACCGTGACTCGATGGACGTGCCCGCTCGCGATTCGAGCAACCGCCGCGAAGAGTACTGGGACTGGCTCACCGTCGCGCTCTTCCTGCTCGTCACGGTGGACCTCCTGACCACCCTCGGAGCGGCCGCGCGGTTCGGCGTCGGTGCCGAGGCGAACCCGCTCGTCGCCGCCCTGCTGTCGGGGCCGCTGTGGGCACTCGTCGCCGCGAACCTCGTCGCCGTCGTCGTCGCGGCGGGCGGGTTCGCCGCGCTCCTCCGTCTGCTCCGGGAGACGCCACCCCGACTCCGGGAGCGCTTCGCGCTGACCGTCGAACTGTGGCTCGGTCTGCTCGTCGCCGGCGGCCTCCTCGTCTTCGCGAACAACCTCGCCGTCGTGGTCCACGGCGCGAGCCTGCTGTGACCCCCCGGCCTCAGAGCACCCGGTGCCGGTAGCCCTCGGCCTCGGTCGGGTTGGCGAGGCGACCGGTCTCGGCGGCCACGTCGAGCAGTTCCGCGACGAACGACTTCGGCACCTCGACGCCGATGAAGTCGTTCTCGCCCGGAACGGTCAGCCGCGCCATCGTCTTCTGGGTCCCGTGGTCGTTGTAGATGCTCCCGACCTTCTCGCCGTCGCGGCGGAACCGCAGCGTGACGTCGGTCGCTTCGAGCGTGTCGAAGTTGACCTCGAACACCATGTGGTCGTCCTCGATGCGTGCGAGCAGTCGGCCGTCGTGTTCGACGATCTTCGAGTTCACGACCCGGCTAGCGACCCCGGGAGCATATGGTCGTCGGCCGGTCTCGGGCCACGGGGCCGGCTGTCGCCGCCGGACGTTCAAATACGATGCCGACACAGTCTCGCCCGTGAGAGCCCAGGGCGACACCGCTTTGTGTGACGGGGAGCGAGAGGCGGGCGTGCAGTGGGAGGAGGTGTTCGGCCACGACTCGCCGTACCCCGAGCAGGTCGACGGCATCGAGACGGCCATCGAAGTCGGCAGGGAGGGGGGCTTCACCGTCGTCGAGGGGGCCTGCGGGACCGGCAAGACGATGCTGGCGCTCACCGCCGGCGTCGAACTCGTCCGCGACCCCGACAGCGACTACGAGCGGGTGCTGGTGCTGACGAGCGTCAAGCAGCAACTCCGGCAGTTCGAGGCCGACGTCGAGACCATCAACGCGAACCTACCGGCGGAGTGGCGGCCCGTCTCGGCGCTCACGCTCGTCGGCAAGGCGGACGTCTGTCCGTACGCCCGCGAGCGCCGCGGCGGCATCGACACGACGAACGTGTACGAGCGATGCGAGGGGCTCCGCGAACGCACCCGGAACCTCTCGGCCGAGGACGGCCCGACCACCGCCGGCGCGCTCGAACGGGAGGCCCGACAGGCGCAGACGGGGCTCGCGGACTCGGGGGCCGGCGGCGTGCGCTACCTCGAGACGGCCGGCGAGGCGACGCCGTACCTCCCGGAGATGCCCGAGTACGACGGGACGGAGTTCTGTCCGTTCTACGCGCGGTACCTCGACGACCTGCCCGAGGACGGCGACCCCGCCGAGGCCATCCCCTTCGCGTTCGACGACCGCGGCCTCGTCGACACCGAGACGCTCGTGGGCCTCGCCGCCTCCCACGGGAGCTGTCCACACTCGGTGATGGGCGCGCTCCTCCCCGAAGTCGAAGTCGTCGTCGGCAACTACTACCACGCGTTCGACCCGACGACGGCGGCGACGTTCACCGGAGCCCTGCTGGACGAGTCGACGTTCGTCGTCTGCGACGAGGCGCACATGCTCGAACCCAGAGTGCGTGACCTCGTGAGCGACGGCGTGAGCGACGTCACCCTCAGGGACGCCGTCACCGAACTCAACCGCATCGTCACGCCGCTGGAGTTCGACGACGCGGGGCTCGAGAGCGAGCGCCGCGAACCCGACGACGCGAGACTCGTCCGCGAGGAGTTCGACGACGCCGACGTGACGCTGGCGGAAGTCCGCTCGCTCCGGGACGCCGTCGGCGCCCTCCGCGACGAACTCGGCCGCCGCGTCGAGTCGTATCTGGACCGCGAGCGGCCCGACTGGCGCGCCTCGCTCGACGACGTCCCGGAGACGTTCGAGGACCACGAACTCCCGCTCAGGGACCCGGCGTCGACCGACGAGGACGAACTCACCCGGTGGGCCCGGCGGGAGGGCCACCTCGACGCGTGGACGCGGGCCGAGGCCGTCGGGGCCGTCGTCGCGCGCGTCCTGAACGAACTCGACGACGAGGACCGGACGCGGGCGGTGACGGCGGCCGGGCGAGCGCTCACGGCGTGGCGGGCGCTCGACCACGGGAACTACTTCCGCGAACTCGAACTCGAACGGACGTGGGACGAGACGGCCACGGGGTGGCGTCGCGGCTACAACGCCCGCCTCGCGCTCCACAACTGCCTCCCAGGAGACGCCATCGCCGACCGCCTCTCCGAGTTCGGCGGCGGCGTCCTCATGAGCGCGACGCTCGAACCGATGGACGTGTTCCGGCAGGTGACGGGTCTCGACTCGCTCGCCGGTCGGGGGCGACCGGTCGTCGAACGGACCTACGGACTGGGCTTCCCCGAGGAGCACCGCGAGAGCTTCGCCGTCGACGCGCCGAAGTACACGTACGAGAACCGTGGAGCGGTCGGCTCGGAGACGGAGACGCGGGAGGTGTACGTCGACGCCGCCTGTGCGGTGGCCCGCTCGCCGGGCAACGTCCTCGTCGGGATGCCGAACTACGCGGAGGCGCGGTGGATGGCCGACCGCCTCGACGACAGACTCGACACGGACGTCCTCGTCGACGAGTCCTCGGGCGACGCCGCGACGGAGTCGCTGAAGAGCGAGTTCTTCGCCGGCCCCGGGAAGGTGCTGGTGACGAGTCTCCGCGGGACCCTGACGGAAGGCGTCGACTACCGTGGCGACCGGCTGTCGGCGGCCGTCGTCTGTGGCGTCCCCATCGTCGACACGTCGAGTCCGCGGACCGAGGCCCTCCGGGCGGCGTACGACCGCGCCTTCGGCGACGGCTTCCGGACTGCGCTCCTCGTGCCCGCGGTGAGAAAGGCCCGGCAGGCGCTCGGGCGCGTCATCCGTGGCGCCGACGAGCGGGGGGTTCGCGTCCTCGTCGACGAACGCTACGCGCGTGACTCGTGGGACAGCGTCCGGGGATTCCTCCCGCCGACCGAACGCGAGGAGTTCCGTCCCGTCAGCGCCGACATGCTCTCGTTCGGACTCGACCGGTTCTGGTCGGCCCGCGACTGAGATACGCGCGCGAGACCGGCGTCAGGCCCGTTCGCTCTCGTCCCACGTCTCGCGACAGTCGGTGCTGCAGAAGTGTCTGACCTGGATCTGTCTGTCGGCGACCCAGGTGACGACGTGATGGTTCGGGTCACGGACGAGCTTCGTCCCACAGCCGGCACAGGTCGGCGCGTTGCTCTCGTCGACGTCCTCGTCGAGGTCGGAGGTCGGGTCAACCATCTCACGGATGGAACCCCGGCTGGCTACTTCAAACCGGCACTTTCTGCCCGCAGCGCGAGCGCTGGCGTCAACTCGGTCAATGCCGACTCTCGTCACCGCCGGGTGTGTGGATCGGTCTCTCCCGCGGTCTGACACAGCACGGCTCACACTATCTGTCCCCTAGTCTATATATTCGACTGAGCAGCGTTCGTGCCGAACGACGGCGAGTCGTCGCCCGATGGCCGTCCACTCCGACACGGTCGGCACCACGAGGGAACGCTCGTTCGACCTCCACAGCGTCGTCGTCAGCGAACGAACACCGGGCGGACCGCTGCACCGTCTATCCCCGGGAACGCTCGCACTACGAGCGACTGGAGACGTGGCTCTCCGCGGACGAGGAGGCGTTCGTCTCCCTGTGTGAGATGCGGTGAGTCGGGCGGATCATCTCGCGGAGGTCGAGCGGGTCGACGGGGAGGCGATGCTCCTCCCACATGTGTGTCGCCATCGTGTCGACGAGCGAACCCTCGTCCCGTCCCTCGACTTCGTAGTCGCAGTCGGGGACGCACGTCACGTAGTGGAGGGGACTAGATTGCACAGTACTCCTCAATAGACGCATATATTAAAAGCTTCGCGTGTGGAAGAGGACGAATGTCTTCACTCCGGCGGCGAGAGATGGAATTAAGTCCACTATTTCGAGATATTACTACTGGTATCAGAGAGTTTCGAGCGGAATACCTGTCAGTTCGACCAGCGGACGTCGGAGAGCGTCTGCTGGACGGCCTCCTCACCCACGGCAGCCGCCAGCGCCTCGAATCCCTGTCGTTCGGTGCGGTCCCGGGCGTTCGCCACGAGTCTCGAGACGATGAACTCGGGCGTGGACGTGCCGATTTCGCCGAAGCGTGGCTGGTAGTCGACCTCCAGTTCGAGGTCCGCCGTGAGTCCTTCCGCGAAGATGCCGTCGATTCGCGCTTCGGCGGGAAGCGGCGAGAGGTCGTCCGCGAGGTGGGTGACGTACACGCCGAGCGCCTCGCGGTCGACGGTGAGCGACACGAGACCGTTGAGGAGGTCCGCTGCCCGACCGGGTTCGGTGATGGCCTCGAACTCGTCGACGAGCATCAGCGTCCGTCCGTCGCGCGAGAGCGGCGGGACGATGGCCTTCAGCGTCGACTCCAGGACGCCGGCGTTGAACGAGGCGTGCCGGCGGTGGAACACGACGGCGTCGAACCGACCCACCTCGGCGCGCTCGGCCGGAACGGGGAGTCCCATCGACGCGAGGAGCGCGACCTGACAGAGCGTCTCCAGCAGGGTCGTCTTCCCCCCGCTGTTGGCGCCGGTGAGCACGGCGACCCGGTCGGACGACGGCGCCGACAGGGAGTGGCTGCCGATGCCGTACGACACCGGCTGTGGGTCCGACAGGGCGAGATTCCGCGCTTGGTCCACCGCGAGGCCGTCCTCGACGAGCGACGGCCTGGTGAGGTCGTTCGCGTCGGCGAAGCGTCCGAGCGAGAGCGCGACGGCGATGTCGTCGACTGCCGACACCGCCCGTTCGACGTCCTCCCGGACGGCGTCAACCGTCTCCGCCAGTTCGGCGCTGACCGCCGCCTCCCGCTCGTCGACCTGGTCACGGAGGTCCGAGACCAGCGCCCGGAGCGAGGTGGAGACGAAATCCGCCGCGTCGACGGCGTCGTCGGCCGTCGCCGCCGTCACCGTCCCCCGGGGGAGGTCCGTCTCCGCCGCGACGTGCTCGACGAACGCGTTCTGGAACTCCGAGAGGTCGCGGACGCCCCGCTCGCGGATGCGGTCGATGAGGTCGAATGCGCTCCCCTCCAGCTCCTCGGCGGCCGCCAACTGCGTCCGGAGTCGGTCGAGTTCGCCGTCGGCACCGGCCGCGACGTCGTCGCCGCCCTCGAGTGCCTCCAGCGCGTCGGCCGCCTCGGCGAGTCGGTCCTCGTCGACGCCGTCGAGGGCCGCGAACGTCTCCCCGTCGAGTCCCGCCGCTCGAAGCGCGAGCGCGGCACGGACGGCGGCCGGTCTCGTCGCCGCCGCCTCGTCGTAGGCCGCGAACGCGTCGACGACTCGCTCCCGGCCGTCGTCGTCGAGCGCACGCCACGCGTCACGGGCGGCGAGTGCCTCGTCCAGTCGGGCCTCCTGCTCCCCCCGGTCGGTCAGCGGGGTGAGGACGCGAATCCGGTCGGCCGCGTGCGCCGTGAGTGCGTGCGAGGCCGCTCGCGTCACCAGTTCGTCGTAGACTTTCCGGACGTCACGCGTCGCCAGCAGGTCCATGCCGGCCTGCCCCTGTGCCCGCCTCAGGATGCGGGTCGCTCGACCACGCGTCACCCCGGCGTCGACGAGCAGTCGGACGTCCGCCGACTCGATCGCGTCGATGGCCTCGGCCTCTCCGAGCGACTCGCGGAGTCGCTCGGCCGTCTTCGGGCCGACGCCCCAGAAGTCCTGCAGTCCCATACCCGTGGCTACGCCGGACGGGCCTTAGTGGTTTGTCGAATCCGACTGGTCAGCGGGCGGTGGCGTCCTCCAGCGCCTCTTCGGTCCGCGGCGAGTCCGAGAGTCCGGCGAGTGTCCGTGCCAAGAGGGCCGTCGCCGTCTCGTGGTCGGCGCGTGAGGACTGGAGTGCCATCGGCGTCGTCCCGAGGGCGTGGTACGCCGAGAAGTCGTCGCGCTCGGCGACGCCCCACTCGACGTACGCCTCGGCCACCCGGACCAGGAGGGCGTGGAGGTGGACGAGTTCGTTTTTGTTCACAGCGAATCTAGTAGGCACTCGAGATTCGTAAGTGGCGCGGTGAGTCGGGTGTTACCGAGGGACTCGGGCGAGACGCGAGCCAGTCGGTCGTCGCAGGGTCAGTCGGTCATC
>NZ_JBEPXO010000053.1:0-25322 GCF_041641895.1 Salinigranum sp.
CTGCTGTACTCGTCGGGCACCACGGGCAAGCCGAAGGGGATCGTCCACACCCACGCCGGCGTCCAGATGCAGTGCGCCAAAGAGATCTACTTCGGCTTCGACCACAAGCCCGCCGACCGCTTCTTCTGGGTCTCGGACATCGGCTGGATGATGGGGCCGTGGGCGCTCGTCGGCAACCACACCTTCGGCGGCACGGTGTTCATGTACGAGGGCGCGCCCGACCACCCACAGCCCGATCGGTTCTGGGAGATGATCGACCGCCACTCGCTCTCTGTGTTCGGCATCTCGCCGACCGCCATCCGTGCCCTCCGCAAACACGGCGACGAGTGGGTCGACGAGCACGACCTCTCGTCGATTCGACTCCTCGGGTCGACCGGCGAACCGTGGGACCCCGAGTCCTGGCAGTGGTTCTACGAACACGTCGGCGGGGGCGACGCACCCATCATCAACATCTCGGGCGGGACCGAAATCTGTGGCTGCTTCCTCATGCCGATGCCCACCCAGCCGCTGAAACCGACGAGTCTGGGTGGCCCCGGCCTCGGCATGCACATCGACATCGTCGACGACGCGGGCGAGTCCATCGCCGACAGCCACGAGCGAGGCTTCCTGGTCGCCCGTGATTCGTGCCCCTCGATGACCAAATCGCTGTGGAGCGGTGACGAACGCTACCTCGCGGAGTACTGGTCGACCTGGGAGGACCTCTGGGACCACGGCGACTGGGCGCAAAAAGACGAAGACGGCTTCTGGTTCCTCCACGGACGGGCCGACGACGCGCTCAACGTCGCGGGCCGGAAGGTGGGCCCGGCCGAAATCGAGGGCGTGCTCACCGAACACGAGGCAGTGAATCAGGCCGCCGCAGTGGGCGTCCCCGACGACACCACCGGGACCGCCGTGGTCGCGTACGTGGTGCTGGAACCCGACCACGAACCCGGCGACGCGTTACGCGACGAACTGTCGGCGCTGGTCGGCGAGGAACACGGCAAACCGTTCCGCCCGCGCGAGATTCTGTTCGTCTCGGAGTTCCCCAAGACCCAGTCGGGGAAAGTCATCCGCCGGGCCATCTCGTCGATCTATCAGGGCGAGGAACTGGGCGACATGAGCAGCATCGAGAACCCCGACGCCCTCGACGAACTCAGAGACGCCGCCTGAACTCCCGACCGACCGTCACAGCGGGACGTCGGCGGCGCGGCACACCTGCGGTTCGGGTGGGGTTTCGGAGTCAGTCCCGACGACGGCGACGTCTGCCGATGCTTCGTCGTTCGGTCCGAGGACCGTCCCACCGGCCAGAATCGGGGCGACGAGGCCGGCCGTGACCACGTGGGGGTGTGAGAGCGGGCCGCGGACGGCGACTCGGGTATCAGCGTCGAGGTCGAACGCGTCGACGACAGCCCGGGAGGCGTCGAGTACTTCCCCGTGCGTGTACGTCGCTGCCTCCGCGGTGAGCAAGGGGTCGGCGGGGTCGACGTCCGTCGGGTGGACCGCGGGGTTCTCGCTCCACAGTTCCTTCTCCCAGTGGAGCGTCGTCGCCCGTGTGGGTGACCCGCCGTAGGTGGCGAGTTTCGTCCGCGGGTCGAGGGAGACGGCGTCCTCGTCGGCCACGGGAAGCAGGAGGACGCGCGAGTCGCTCGCCGCCGAGCCGTCGGCTGCGAACCGGGTCACGGCCCCGAGTTGGCCGGCGCCGTAGAACGCCCACAGCGGATGTCGGCCGACGCGACCGACCACGGTGACGGTTGCCTCCTCGCGGACGCCGAGATACCGGAGGACGTTCCCCGCCTTGTACGCAGTCGTACAGAAGTCGTGATACGAGACGGTACGGTCCGTCCCGGCGTCGTGGAACGCCGGGCGGTCGCTCCGTCTGTCGCGAGCGACGAGGTCTCCGAGAACGTCCATAACGTGAGTAGCGGGTTCGTGGTGAAAGGTCGCGCGGTTCGAGAGGTGACACGTGAATCGGTCTGGACGTGTGGACAGAGCACAACACTCTCGGCGTCGGATGGGTACTGTCGTAGTGAACAATAGTCGGCCGGTAAACATAATAATCGTTAGCACGAGACGTAATCGAGGTGTCAGTGCTATGTCAATGAGAGCGGTGGTATACAAGGGGCCGAAAGAGGTCGCCGTAGAGGAAGTCGAAGAGCCGGAGATTCAGCACCCGAACGACGTGCTGATCGACATCACGACGTCGTGCATCTGTGGGTCGGACCTCCACATGTACGAGGGTCGAACCGCGGCGGAGGAGGGAATCGTCTTCGGCCACGAGAACATGGGAATCGTCACCGAGGTTGGTGACGGCGTCTCGACACTGGAGGAAGGCGACCGCGTCGTCGCACCGTTCAACGTCGCGTGTGGCTTCTGTCAGAACTGTGAGAACGGCTACACGGGCTTCTGTACGAACGTCAACCCCGGGTTCGCCGGTGGGGCCTATGGCTACGTCGCCATGGGGCCGTACAAGGGTGGCCAGGCCGAGAAACTCCGCATCCCGTACGCGGACTTCAACGCGCTCAAACTCCCGGAGGGTGACGAACACGAGGACGCGTTCGCTCTGCTGGCGGACATCTTCCCGACGGGGTGGCACGGGACCGAACTCGCGAACCTCAGGCCCGGCGAATCGGTCGCCATCTTCGGCGCGGGTCCGGTCGGCCTGATGGCCGCCTACAGCGCGAAGATCAAGGGCGCGGCCGAAATCTACTCCGTCGACCGCGTCCCGAGCAGGCTCGACCTCGCAGAGGAACACTGCGACGCCACGCCCATCAACTTCGAGGAGGGCGACCCGGTCGAGCAGATCAAAGACCAACACGGCGGAGAGGTCGACAAGGGCGTCGACGCCGTCGGCTACCAGGCCATCGACCCCGAGACCGACCCCGGTTCGGACGCGTACGACCCGGCGCGGGAGAACCCGGCCGTCGTGCTGAACCAGCTCATCCAGGTCGTCCGTCCCACGGGCGAACTCGGCATCCCGGGACTGTACGTTCCCTCCGACCCCGGCGCGCCCGACGAGATGGCCGCACAGGGTCGACTCGGCATCGACTTCGGGAAGCTGTTCGAGAAGGGACAGAAGCTCGGCACCGGTCAGTGCAACGTCAAGCAGTACAACCGCGAACTCCGTGACCTCATCATCGAGGGGCGGGCGGACCCCTCGTGGGTCGTCTCCCACCGGGTCAACCTCGACGAGGCGCCCGAGATGTACGAGGCGTTCGACAAGCGCGAAGAGGGCGTCACGAAGGTCCTGCTCGAGCCGTAGCCGCAGAGTCGCTCCACCAACACGATTTTTTCGAGCCGTCTCACCCGCGGAGCCACACCTGCGGATGTGCCTCGCGCAGGTGGTCCTGGTAGCGCCGGACGAGTTCGGGGTAGCCCGTCGTCACCGTCGACCACTCGCAGTGGTCACACTGCCCCGTCACCCGGTCGACGCCGTCCGGAGACCGTTCGAGCGTCACGCAGGTCGTAGGGGGTGGAGACGCCTGTACCTGTCGCCCTCGTGAAAATACGGAGTGGGTGGGACTCAGGCGCGGACCCACACCCGTGGGTGGTCGGCCCGGAGGTGGTCCTGGTAGAACTTCACCATCTGCGAGTAGGAACTCGTGACGGCCGTCCAGTCGCAGTGGTCGCACCGACCGGTGACCGCAGTTCGCCGGTTTCGTGTGGGTCTGTAGCACATACGAGCCCTCGACTGGTATGTAACATGTATCTTCCGGACCGACTCTCATCCGTGAGAACGACTGACAAGGTACGGAGGTAGCGGCAGGCGACGACGGCGGCGATAACGGTCTTGTGAGAGCCGTCCATACGAGGAGATATGTGCATGTACTGCACCTTCCGCGAGGAGGGCTGGACGGCCCTGCTCGACTACGACGACGTCTACCAGGAGGCCATCGCCGCCCAGCGGGCGCGGGAGACGAACTACGGCTTCTACGAGGAGTGGGACGACCTGCGTGAGCAGGTCACGCCGGGAACGGGTCGCTGACGCCGTCGAGTGACTCCGACGCGCGAACGAGGCAGTCGTCGAGCTCCCGTCTGATGTCGGCTTCGTCCATCTCCGTCCCGATGAACACCAGTCGGGTCCGTCGGTCGTCGTCCTCGTCCCACGTGCCGAGGGGGCCGGCCTGCACCGACGGGCCGGCCTGACTCAGCCCCATCACCGTCTCCGGCCGCCCCGCGAGTTTGAAGAATCCCTTCGCCCGGACGACGTCGCCGCGCCACTCGTCGAGCCACGCGTCGAAACGTTCGGGGTGGAACGGGCCGTCCGTCTCGTAGGTGAACGTCGAGACGGCGTGTGACGCACCCGCGTGGCGGTGGTCGTGACCGTCCGCGTGTTCGTGCCCCGCGTCCCCGGACAGGTGTCGTTTCCACCCGGCCGCACGCCGAGCCTCGTCGAAATCGAACAGGCCCGTGTCGAGGACGGCGTCGGGGGAGACGTCGGAGTACTCCGTCCGATACAGCACCGCCCGTGGCTGGAGTTCCCGGACGAGCGCCTCCACCTCGTCCAGCGCGTCGTCGGGGACGGTGTCGCACTTGTTCAGGAGGAGCACGTCACAGAACTCGACCTGGTCGACGAACACCTCCGAGAGCGGCCGGCCGCCCGAGGAGGAGTCGCGGTTCGTCGCGGGGTCGAACTCCTTCCAGAAGCCGTACGCGTCCACGACGGAGACCATCGTGTCGAGGCGGAACCGCTCCGTGGGGTCGACGTCCGACTCGTCGGTCCCGAGGGTGAACGCCTGGGCGATGGGGACGGGTTCGGAGACGCCCGACGCCTCCACCACCAGATAGTCGAACGTCCGTTCCTCGGCGAGGCGCGCCGCCTCGGTCAGGAGGTCACCCTGCAACCCACAGCAGATGCACCCGTTTGAGAGGTCGATGACGCCCGTCTCCTCGTTCTCCTCCTCGATGAGTTCGGCGTCGACGTTCACGTCGCCGACGTCGTTGACGACGACGGCGATGGTCCGGTCGCCGGGGTTCGCGAGCAGTCGGTTCACGAGCGTCGTCTTCCCCGCGCCGAGCGCACCGCTCAGCACCGTCACGGGGATGCGGCCGTCGGAGCCGTGGGACATAGGCGTCGTTCGGGCCGGGCGGTAATAATGTCACCGCGAAAGCTAATCGTCAGGGCGCACCGGCGACGACGAGCGTGCTCTCGCGCGGCCCGTTCTCGAGTTGTCGGGACGCGTCCGGCGCGACGCGGACAGCGTCGCCGGGGTCCAGCGCCACCTCGTCGCCGTCGACGTGGAGCGTCACCTCGCCCGAGACGAGGTAGTACACCTCCTCGTGGCCGCCGTCGGCGTGGTCGTGTTCCTTCCCGGTCCAGTTCGGGTCGCACTCGACGACGGTGAAGCCGAGGTTCTCACAGCCGAGGGCGTCGCGGAGGAAGTACATGCCGTCCGCGACTGGGTCGACGTCACGGCGGTTGACCTTGGTGTAGGACATGCAATAGAGCGGAGACGGGCCGGCGACAAGAATCTGCGGGGCGTCCGACGCGAGAACGTCGAACCGGAACGGACACTCTCGTTCGAGAGGACGTGGGGACACGACTAAACCGCGGACTGACATCTACCTGTCATGCGCCGAGGTGAGACACCCCTCCGGGTCGCCCTCTTCGTGGGACTCACGGCCGCGACACTCGCGGGCGCCGTAGTCGTCGCCGGTGTGAGCGCCGCAGCCGTGACCACGACGACGCTCGCCGGGTCCGTCCCGCCGGCCGAGAGTGTCGGGGCCGCGCCACCGGCCGCGTCCTCTCAGACGGAGCCGAAGACATCGTCGAACGTCAGTTCGACGCTGCGAGGGCTGGTCGAGGCGGACGACCGCGAGGCGTTCGCGGCGGCACACGGCATCGACCTGCGCGACGGGCGCGTCGTCGTCGTCGTCGAACTCCGCGGGCGGTCGATGGTCCCGGACGGCTACGACGTCACGGTTCAGCAAACCGCGACGGTGAGCGGCGAGACGATCGTCCAGGCACGGGTCCCCGTCGACGACGTCGTCCCGCTCTCGGAGGAACCGGGGGTGGCGTACGTCAGACTCCCAGACCGGGCTGAGGCGGCCGGCTCTTCGTCGGCGACGGCCGCCTCGAAGGACGCGCCGACGGAGGCACCGGACGCAGGACAGGACGCTCGGAACACCGACTCCCGACCGACCACACGGCACACGGACGTCCTCGTGGTCGTCGTCGCAATCGGTGTCGCCGTCGTCGCGGTGGGCCTCTACGGGAGGTCACGCCGGTGAGACCGCTCGGCTCCCGACTCGCCGTCTCGGCCGTGGCGTTCGTCGTCGTCGTCGCCACCGTCGTCGCCACGGCTCCCGGACTCGGTGCGGCAGACGTGGTCCGGGACGCAGACTCGCCGCTCGACACACCCGAGGAGGCGTCCGGCGAGACGGACGGGAACGGGACTACCGTCGGGACGGACGGGAACGGGACTACCGTCGGGACGGACGGGAACGCGACTGTCGCCGAAGCGCCGGGACGGCCCTCGAAGTCGTCACAGCTACTCCGCGACGAGCGCGTCACGCGAGCGGCCGCCCCTGCGCAGGCGCAGGTGTCGGCGTCGACGTCGTCGTCGGTGGGCGGCGAGGGACGGACACGGGTCGTCGTCGAACTGGAGGCGACCCACCCGACAGCGTACCGTGACCGGCTTCGGGCCCACGGCGCCCACGTCGAAGTCGAACACGGGACGCTCGTGCAGGTCACGCTCCCGACGGCGAACGTCACGACGGTGGCGGCGCTCCGGTGGGTCCAGCGGGTGCGCCGCCCCACCCACCCGACCCCGACGGCCGTCAGCGAGGGTGTCTCCGTGGTCGACGCCGACGCGGTTCAGGCGGTCGGCGTCTCCGGCGACGGAGTCCGCGTGGGCGTCGTCGACCTCGGCTTCGACTCGTCGGCGCCCGAGATTCGCGACAACGTCGTCGCCTCCCGCTCGTTCAGGGCGACCCCGCCCGCTCCGGGTCACCGGGCCCACGGGACCGTCGTGTCCGAACTGGTCGTCGACACCGCGCCGAACGCCAGTCTCTACCTCGCGACGGTCGACACCGACGTGGAGTTCGCCGCCGCCGTCTCGTGGCTCCGCGCGAACGACGTCGACGTCGTCACCGCCTCGGTGAACTGGGTGAACCAGCCGTACGACGGGACCGGCTTCGTCTCACAGGTGGCCGACGAGGCTGTCGCCGACGGGGTCGTCTGGACCAACTCGGCGGGGAACTACGCGAGACGCCACTGGGAGGGCCGGTACCGGAACGCCGACGGCGACCGGTGGGCGGAGTTCGGTCCGGGTGACGAGCGGAACTACCTGAACGACGGCCGACCGTTGAGCGGGCGCGTCGGCGTGAGTCTCAGCTGGAACGACTGGCCGCAGTCGGACGACGACTACGACCTGTTCCTCTACCGCGATGTCCCCCCGTACGGCTCCCGTTCGCGAGGCGAGGACGTCCTCGTCGCCCGGTCGACCCGCGCACAGACCGGCTTCCAGCGCCCGACCGAGTCCGTCGGCCCGACGGTCGAACGCGGCGTCTACTACGTGACAGTCGCGAACTACGACGCCGACGGGAGCCACGTCCTCGAACTGTACACGCGCGACGCGGCCGGGTCGCTGGAACACGAGACGCCCGAGAGCAGTCTGGCCGCGCCCGCGACTGCCCGCGACGTCGTCGCCGTCGGCGCGTTCGACTGGGTCGGCGAGCGCGTCGAACCGTTCAGTTCCCGCGGACCGACGAACGACGGCCGGCGAGGGGTCGACGTCGTCGCACCGGACCGGGTGTCGACGAGTCGGTACGCGTCGTTCGCCGGCACCTCAGCCGCCGCCCCGCACGTCGCGGGCGTGAGCGCGCTCGTCCGCGAACGGAAGCCGGGTGCGACCCCCAACCAGGTGGAACGACGCCTCCAGCGCGGCGCCACCGACGTCGCCCCCGTCGGACCGGACCCGACGAGTGGATACGGCCGACTGAACGCGACTCGGGCGGTGTTCGGCGAGAACGACCTCGGTATCGTCGGGGTCGGCCAGACGCGGCGGGGGGTCGTCGACGCACAGGACCCCTTCTCGCCCGCGTTCCGCGGCTACTACGAGCCCGTCGCCCTGTCGGGCGTCGAGGGCGTCCGCGTGAACGTCGAGATGCGAGCGAAGGGGTGGGGGCGGGACCCCTACCTCTTCCTCCTCGCGCCGAACGGGAGCGTCGTCGCGACGGACGACGATGGCGGGGCCGGACTGAACGCGAGCCTCGTCCACACGTTCGCACACACCGGACGATACACCGTCGTCGCGGGGGGCTTCGGGACGACGGACACGTTCCCGTACGAACTGTCGGTGGTCGAGCGACCCGAACTGACGCCCGTCTCACTGCGGCTCGCACCGAACGTGACGAGCGTCGAGGCCGGTGAGCAGGTCGCGTTCACCGTCGTCCGCGCGGACACCGGGGCGCCGGTGAACGCCACGGTACAGTACGACGACGTCCGGACCGTCACCGGAGCGGACGGACGGGCGCTCGTCCGGTTCGACCGGCCGGGGACCTACCGGGTGACGGCGACTGCCCCACCGACCGCGACCGAGCGGTTCCGCACCGACGAGGGACGGGTCACCGTCGCGGCCGCAGCGCCCGACCCCGCGCGGTTCGAGGTGGTCGCGCTGTCGGTCCCAGAGACGGTTCGACGGGGCGAACGCGTGCGGGTCACGGCGACGGTGGCGAACACCGGTGAACGGACCGGCTCACAGACGGTCCACGCCGGTGTCGACAGGGACGGCGACGGCGCCCTCGAACCGGTCGTCGACGAGTCGGTCGGCCTGGCTCCCGGGGAGACGTACTCGGTCTCGCGCCCCGTACTGGTCCCGCGGTACCTCCCGCCGGGAACGTATCTGGTCGGCGTCCGGACGGCGAACGAGACGGTGACGAGGACGGTGCAGGTCGAGGGCTGAGCGAGGCCTCAGAACGAGTTCTTGATGCGCTCGAAGAAGCCTTCCTTGACGTCGACTTCGTCGCCGCCGGCTTCGGCGAACTGCTCCAGCGCCTTGCGCTGTTCCTTGTTGAGGTCGTCGGGCGTGACGACCTGTACCTGGACGTAGAGGTTACCGTGACGCTGGCGGCCGCGTCGGCTCCGCTGGTCGAGTTTGGGCATCCCCTTCCGCTTCAGCCGGAACGTCTCGCCGCTCTGGGTCCCCTCGGGGACGTCCATCTCGACGGTGCCCTCCAGCGTCGGAACCTCGACCGTCGCGCCGAACACCGCCTGCGGGAACGAGATGGCGAACTGGTGGTAGAGGTCGTCCCCGTCGCGCTCGAACTCTGGGTGGTCGCGGACGGAGACGTCGATGAGCAGGTCGCCGTTCGGCCCGCCGTTCTCTCCGGGCGCCCCTTCGCCGTTCATCCGGAGGGTCTGTCCCTCCCTGATGCCGGCGGGGATGTCGACCGTGAGTTCGGCCTGTCGGCGGACCTGGCCGGCGCCGCCACACTCCGAACACTCCTCGGAGTAGGTCTGGCCCTCGCCCCCACAGCGCCGACACGTCTGGGTCTGCTGGACTCTTCCGAACGGCGTCTGACTCACCGTCGTCGTCTGCCCCTGGCCGTTACACTCCGGGCAGGTGTTCACGTCGGCGTCGGGCGGGTGACCCGCGCCGTCACACACGTCACAGCGTTCGGGTCGCTGGATGGTGAACTGCTTCGAGACGCCCTCGTACGCCTCTTCGAGGTCGAGCGTGATGTTCGCCCGGATGTTCTTCCCCTGGCGGGGGCCGTTCTGTCGGCCGCTCCCCCCGCCGCCGAAGAACTGGTTGAAGATGTCCTCGAAGCCACCCATGCCGCCGGACCCGCCCATGCCGCCGAACGGGTCGCCGCCACGGCCGCCACGACCGCCGCCCACGCCACCTTGCTTCTGTGCCTGCTGGAAGCGCTCGTGGCCGAGCTGGTCGTACATCTGCCGCTTCTCGTCGTCCGTGAGGACCTCCTTCGCCTTCTGCACCTTCTTGAACTTCTCTTCGGCGTCCGGGTCGTCGCTCACGTCGGGGTGGTACTCCGAGGCCTTCTTCCGGTAGGCTTTCTTGATCTCGTCGTCCGAGGCGTCACGCGACACCCCGAGCACGTCGTAGAAGTCCTCGCTCATCCGTTACTCGGTCATTCACGACCGAACTACTTGAAAAACGCGCCTTGCGGACGGGCGGCCTGTTCGGGGGGAGAGCAGTCACAGCACGACGACGGAGAAGAGGTGGAGACCACCCAGCACCGACGCGCCGTAGATCCACAGCCGCGAGAACCACCCGGAGAACTCGACCAGTGGATGGTTCCGTAGCGCCAGGTGGAGGCCGCCGTGTGCCACGGCGAAGACGTCGAAGCCCGTCTGGAACGCCGGGAGCGAGTAGAGCGTGAGCACGAACGCGAAGAGCGGGACGTGCAGCGCCGTGAAGGCGCGGTACGCGGGGTCGTCGCTCACCCCGAACGGGGCGAAGAAGAACCGCCACTCGTGGTTCCGGACCGCGTCGAGTTCGTGGACCGTGACGAAGGCGACGGTGAGGGCGAACAGTGCGGGCGCCGGGTCGACTATGGGTCCGTCACGACGCCGACGAGGGTAGCCCTTCGGGCGGTGAGAGCGGGCGACGGGACGGAGAGAAGTCTGCCGTTTCAGTGGGCAGACGGGAGTGAGTTACTTGTCGTCGTCGACGTCGCCAGACTACGTCTGGCGGGCAGACAAAGACGACTATTCGTCGTCTTTGTCCACGTCCTCGAAGTCGGCGTCGACGTACTCGTCGTCGCCGCCCTCGGGACCGTCACCGGCACCGCCCATACCGCCGGGACCGGCACCGCCCATGCCACCGGGGCCGGCGCCGCCCATCCCGGCGCCACCGGCCGCCTGCTGCTGGGCCTGCTGTTCGTACATCTGCTTGCCGATTTCCTGGAGTGCCTCGGCGAGGTCCTCGACGGCGTCCTCGATTTCCTCGGTCGCCGCCTCGAGGTCGTCGGCCTCCTCGTTCTCTTCGAGGACCTGTTCGAGGTTCTCGACCTCCTCCTCGATGTCCTCGCGGAGGTCGTCGGAGACGCTGTCCTCGTTCTCCTCGAGGAGCGTCTCGGCGCGCTGGACGGTGCTCTCGGCCTCGTTGCGAGTCTCGACGAACTCGCGGCGGATTTTGTCCTCCTCGGCGTGCTCTTCGGCCTCCTGCTGCATCTGTTCGATCTGGTCGTCGGAGAGGCCGGCGCCACCTTCGATGGTGATGTCCTCCTTGTTGCCGGAGCCTTTGTCCTCGGCGGAGACGTTGACGATGCCGTTCTCGTCGATGTTGAACGACACCTCGATCTGTGGCGTTCCGGCGGGTGCCGGCGGAATGCCCGTCAGCTGGAACTCGCCGAGCAGTTCGTTCTTCTCGGCGATTTCGCGCTCACCCTGGAAGACCCGGACCTGGACTCTCGTCTGTGAGTCCGCGGCGGTCGTGAATATCTTCGACTCCTCGGTCGGGATGGTGGTGTTCTTCTCGATGAGGCGCTCGAACAGCCCACCCTTCACTTCGATACCGAGCGACAGCGGCGTGACGTCGAGCAGGACGATGTCGTCGACGTCGCCCGAGAGGACGCCACCCTGGATGGCCGCGCCGAGCGCGACGGCCTCGTCGGGGTTGACGCTCTTCTTGGGCTCGACGCCGAGCAGTTCCTCGACCTGGTCGCGGACCTGCGGCATCCGGGTCGACCCGCCGACGAGGATGACCTCGTCGATGTCGCCCTTCGAGTAGCCGGCGTCCTCGAGCGCCTGCTTCGTCGGGCCGACGGTACGCTCGATGAGGTCCGCGGTGAGCGACTCGAACTTGGCCTGCGAGAGCTTCTGTTCGAGGTGGACCGGGCCCGAGTCGGTGGCCGTGATGAACGGGAGGTTGATGGTCGTCTCCTTTCGCGAGGAGAGTTCGATCTTCGCCTCCTCGGCCGCGTCCTTCAGGCGCTGGAGCGCCTGGCGGTCCTCGCGGAGGTCGATGCCGTGGTTGTTCTCGAACTCCGTCGCGAGGTGGTCGATGATGGCCTCGTCCCAGTCGTCGCCGCCGAGCGAGTTGTCACCGTTGGTGGCGACGACCTCGTAGACGCCACCGCCGAGGTCGAGGATGGAGACGTCGAACGTGCCGCCACCGAGGTCGTACACGAGGACGGTCTGGTCGGAGTCGTCGTCGAGGCCGTACGCCATCGACGCTGCCGTGGGCTCGTTGATGATGCGCTCGACCTCGAAGCCGGCGATCTCCCCGGCGTCCTTCGTCGCCTGTCGCTGACGGTCGTTGAAGTACGCGGGGACCGTGATGACCGCCTTCTCTACCTCGTCGCCGAGGTACTCCTCGGCGTCGCGCTTGATCTTCTGGAGAATCATCGCCGAGATCTGCTCGGGCGTGTACTCGTCGTCACCGATCTCGACGGTGTAGTCCTTCTCCCCCATGTGCCGCTTGATGGACCGAATCGTGCGGTCGGGGTTCTGGATGGCCTGGTTCTTGGCAGGTTTGCCGATGAGTCGTTCGCCGTCCTCGGAGAACGCGACGACGGAGGGTGTCGTGCGGTCTCCTTCGGCGTTCACGATGATCTCGGGGTCGCCACCTTCCATCACCGCGAAGGCGCTGTTGGTGGTACCGAGGTCGATACCGAGAATCTTGTTGCTCGCCATCTTGGGTTCACCTATCGGCTTGCGTCGGTTAAAGGTTACTAGATTCGACGCTCACTCGACGAGGCACATGTCGCCGCCGTCGTGCGTTTTTCTCACACTCGGTCGGCCGTGAGGCGGGGGACTTATCACGAACCGCACGCACTCCGTTTCGGAACTCCACGCGAGGGCCCCCCGACGAACGCGTCGAAGTGCTCCAGTGGGACACGACCCCACGAACGAACCGACGACGGACGGGTGCTCACTCCTCGCCGTTCTCGTCGTCTGCACCCGCGCTCACCGTCACCTGCGCCGGGCGGATGACCTTCTCGGCCATCTCGTACCCAGGCTGGTAGAGGTCGACGACGGTCCCCTCCGGCTGTTCGGAGTCCACGCGGAGCATCACCTCGTGGCGGTGCGGGTCGACGTCGTCGCCCTGCTGTGGTTCGATGGGGCTGACGTTCTCGCCGTCGAGGACGCGGTCGAGTTCGGCGAGCGTCGACTCGACCCCTGGGCGGATGTCGGTTCTCTCCTCCTGGTCGAGCGCCCGCACGAGGTTGTCTCGGACCGGCACGAGGCGTTCGACCAGGTCCTCCGTCGCGCGGGCCTCGACCTGCTCTTGCTTCTTCTTCATCCGCTTCTTGTAGTTCTGGAAGTCCGCCTGCTTCCGGGCCAGCTTCGACCGGGCGTCGTCGAGCGCCGCCTCGAGTTCGGCGACTCGTGCCTCCAGGTCGGCGACCGATTCGACGAGGTCCTCGTCGACGCCCTCAGCCTCTGCCACGTCGGCGGCGAGTCCCGTCTCCGTCGACGCCGCGTCCTCCGCGTCGTCCGCATCGTCGGTCGCGGCCTCGTCCTCCGGCGCGGCCGGTTCACCGTTGACCGCGGGACCGGATTCGACGTCCTCGGCGGCCTGTTCGGCGTCCACGTCGGCGTCCATGTCGGCGTCGTCGCTCATGTCTGCACGAAGTGACCGACGCGGCTTAAGACTGTAGAAACGGCCTCGCTACTGGTACATCCCGAGCGGCCGCGCCTGCGTGCTCTCCTCGCCCGCCTCCTGCATCCGCTTCGCGAGGCGCTCCTTCGCCGCCCTGATCTCCTCGGCCCGTTCGACGAGGCTGTCCGTCCCGACGTCGACGTCCGCCAGCGGTTCGATGCCGTCCCTGACGAGCACCCGTGCCGCCTCTGGGTCGGGGAAGCGCGGGTCCGACTCCACGACGAGGCCGACGGCGTCCCGGCCGTGTTCGACCGCGTCGTTCAACAGCGCCCCCGTCGGCCCCGAGACGAGGCCGGTCTCGTCGGGCGTGTCGATGCCGACCGCCTCGAGTCGCTCGATACCGTCACCGACGCCGACGCCGTACATCGCCGGCGCGTGCTCCGACTTCTCTTGGCCGATGCCGGAGAGGTAGATGGGGAACACCCCGTCGTCGTCGAACCAGTCGCCGATACAGTCGGCGAACTCCCGTGCCGCCGCCGGCGAGATGGGGACGTCGCTCTGGAGGACGAGGAGGTTCGCCTCCCGGTCGGCGTACAGCCGAACCGGCGGGTGGAGCGTCGCGTCGCCCTCCTGGTAGACGGCGACCTTCGGGAGGGCGTCGCAGTGGACGTTCGCGTGGTGGGTCATCCCCAGCTCCTCGACGAGGTGGTCGGCGGCGATTTTCCCGACGAGGCCGACCCCGGGCAGTCCCTCGACCATCGTCGGTTCGTCCAGTTCGACGGCCGTCAGAACGTCGACGTGTGCCATGTCCGGGGATAGACGGGGCGAGCGCATAACGCTACGGGCGATAGGTGTGAGTCGGGTGACGTCCAGACGCCTCCCGCGTGGGTGGCGAGACCGCTCGGCCACTCCGCCCCGTCGTCGACACTGCCCGCCGTCTTTCAGGAGCCGTCGGTTCTCCTCGGCTCTCACACGCCGAGGACCAGGGACGGCGCGGTGGCGCGTGCTGGTTCGACCCCGTGTCGCCGTCCCGTCGTTCACCCGGTCGGAACGCGCTCGGAACGCACTCCACCGACGACCTCTCCCAGACGGTCACGTGCGGGACGCGAGCCGAGCGAATCCACAGCGGCGACGCTTTTAGGCCTCGCCCGACTACCTCCGCGCAGTGACCACGCTCTCGTTCGAGGACGGCACCATCCGTGTCGACGACCCTCCCGCCGGCCTCTCGCTCCCGTTCCTCGAGTCGGACCCGCGCTCGGGAACCGCACGCGCCCCCGCGTTCCGCTACGGCGCGCTGAGGGACGTCCTCGACAGCCGCGACGACGCCTACGAGGACCGCGTCGGGACGTGGTCCCCGCTGTCGCTCGCGACGGCGTACGACCTCCGCGAGTACCAGCGGGACGCCCTTGACGCCTGGCACCGGGCGGACCGACGGGGGGTCGTCGAACTCCCGACGGGCGCGGGCAAGACTGTCGTCGCCATCGCTGCGATGGTGGCGCTGGAACTGCCGACGCTCGTCGTCGTCCCCACCATCGACCTCCTGAACCAGTGGCGGCGCGAACTCGAGACCGAGTTCGACGTCGAGGTGGGTCAGTTCGGCGGCGGCGAGCAGCGACAGGCGGCGGTGACGGTGTCGACGTACGACTCGGCGTACCTCCGCGCGGACGACGTCGGCGGCGACTTCGGCCTCGTGGTCTTCGACGAGGTCCACCACCTCGGGGGCGAGGGCTACAGGGACATCGCCCGCCTGCTCGCCGCGCCCGCCCGCCTGGGCCTG
This sequence comes from Salinigranum sp., assembly GCF_041641895.1. NCBI lineage: Archaea > Methanobacteriati > Methanobacteriota > Halobacteria > Halobacteriales > Haloferacaceae > Salinigranum > Salinigranum sp. The sequence continues at coordinate 15,268 of NZ_JBEPXO010000053.1, forward strand.
ACGGCGACGTTCGAGCGGCCCGACGGCGCGCACGAGGCCGTCGAGGAACTCGTCGGCCCGCGCGTCTACAGGCTCGACGTCGACGACCTCGCGGGCGAACACCTCGCCGACTACGACATCAAGCGCCTCGAAGTCTCGCTCTCCGAGTCGGAGCGCCGCCGGTACGACGAGGCACAGGAGACGTTCGTCGACTACCTTCGAACTTCGAACCTCGACATGCAGTCAGGCGCTGACTACCAGAAACTCGTGATGCGGTCGGGGAACGACCCGCGGGCCCGCGAGGCGCTCCTGGCGAAACAGCGTGCGCGGCGGGTGATGATGAACGCCGACGCGAAGGTCGACGCACTCGAACGAATTCTCGACCGCCACCGCGACGACCGTGTCATCGTCTTCACCGCCCACACCGACCTGGTCTACCACCTCTCGGAGCGGTTTCTCCTCCCGGCCATCACGAACGAGACCGGAGCAGAGGAGCGGCGCGGGATACTGGAGCGGTTCCGGGAGGGGACCTACTCTCGGGTGGTGACCGCGAACGTCCTCGACGAGGGGGTCGACGTCCCCGACGCGAACGTTGCCGTCGTGCTCTCGGGGTCGGGGTCGGAACGAGAGTTCACCCAGCGTCTGGGACGCGTCCTCCGGCCGAAGTCGGACGGGCGACGTGCGCTCCTCTACGAAGTCGTCACCGAGGAGACCGCAGAGGAGAACGTCGCCTCCCGACGGCGTGGCTAGCGCGGGCGAGACGCGAGCGACGGCTACTTTTCCACCTTTCTCGCGCGCGTGGCAACAGCTATAGCGGTCGTGGCTGAGTGTGAAGTAGCGTTCGAGAGACAGATGAGACCGAGACCGGACCGAATCCGCGTACTGCACGTGGACGACGAGCGGGACTTCGCCGAGATGACGTCGGCGTTCCTCGCGCAGGAGGACGAGCGGTTCGACGTCGTCACCGCCACCAGCGTCGAGCGAGGCCTCGCGCTCGTCCACGACGCCGACGAGGTGGTCGACTGCGTCGTCTCCGACTACGACATGCCCGGGACGAACGGCATCGAATTCCTCCGGACGGTCCGAGACCGACATCCGGAACTCCCGTTCGTCCTGTTCACGGCGAAGGGGTCGGAGGAAATCGCCAGTCGGGCCATCTCGGCGGGCGTCACCGACTACCTCCAGAAGGGACAGGGCGTCGACCGGTACACCGTCCTCGCGAACCGCATCCAGAACGCCGTCCACCGCTACGAGAGCGACCGGGAACTGGCGCGGTACAGACAGATCGTCGAGACGGTCGACGAGGGGGTGTACGTCCTCGACGACGACCTGCGGTTCGTCTTCGTCAACGGCGCGATGGCCGACCTGACCGGGCGGTCCCGCGAGGAACTCGTCGGGACACCGCTGTCGTCGCTCGTCGACGCCGGAGAGACGTCCGAGCACCGGGAGTCGCTCGCCGTAGGCGACGAGAGGGTCGAGACCGTCGAGGCCCGCCTCCGGGCCCCGGGAACGGACCCCGTCCACGGCGAGTTTCGGTTCTCCGTCTTCCCGAGCGACGACCGGGGCTACACCGTCGGGACCGTCCGCGACGTCACCGCGCAGCGGGAGCACGCGACGGCGCTGGAGCGGGTCCGAGACCGGATGGAGTTCGCGCTCGACGCCACGGACTCGGTCATCTACGAGGTCGACATCGCCACGGGACGGCAGACGAGACACGGCCCGTTCGAGCGGTTGTACGGCTTCCCGTCGCGGGAGGTGCCGACGACGGAGTCGTTCTACCGGCGGGCGATTCACCCCGACGACCGCGACGACATCGTCCACGCTCGGAAGACGTTTCGGACCACGTCGGCGGACCGCGTCGAGTACGAGTACCGGACGCACCCCGACGCGGGACCGGACCGCTGGATTCGATCGGAAGCCTACGTCCACGCGGGACCGTCCGGTGCGCCCGAACGACTCGTCGGGCTAGCGACGGACATCACGCGGCTGAAACGGCGCGAACAGGAACTCGAACGCCGGAACGAGCGACTCGACGAGTTCGTCAGCGTCGCGTCCCACGACATCCGCAACCCGCTGAACGTGGCCGTGGGCGCACTCGAACTGGCCCGCGAGGAGTGTGAGAGCGACCGGCTCGACACCGTCGCGGACGCACACGACCGGATACGGGCTCTGGTCGAGGACCTGCTCCGACTGGCCCGCGACCAGCGCCGCGGCGTGGACACCGTCCCCGTCTCTGTCGCGGACCTCGCGGAGCGGTGCTGGCGACACCTCGAGACCGATGGGAGTCGGCTCCTCGTCGAGACGGACCGGGTCGTCCTGGCGGACGAGACCCGAACGTACCACCTCCTGGAGAACCTCCTGGCGAACGCCGTCGAACACGGGTCCTCGAGCGAGGAACGCTCGACGGAGCGTCGGTCGCGGGCCGCCCCCGACTCGCCCGGAGACCGCCCCACCACCACCACCACCACCGTCACCGTCGAGGGTCTCGACGACGGCTTCGTCGTCGAGGACGACGGGCCCGGCGTCGACGCCGCCGAGCGCGACCGGGTGTTCGGTCACGGCTACTCGACCGCTACCGACGGAACCGGCATCGGGCTGAGCATCGTCGCAGACGTCGCCGAGACGCACGGGTGGGAGGTCGCCGTCCGCGACGGCGCCGACGGCGGCGCACGGTTCGAGGTACGGGGCGTCGAGACGGTCGAGTAACCCCGTCACGGCGCTGGCGAGCGTGTGGTCGCTGACGGCCCTGCGCGCTCCCACGCGCTTTTGTCCCCCAGTCCCGTCTCGACAGTCGTGCTCACGAAGGACCTCCTCCGCGTCTCCCGCCGTGGCGGCGGCTACCACCCCGAGTTCGTCGACCGGGAGGAACGGCCGCTCGCCGCACAGGTACTCGGCGTCTACCGGGACCACGTCGGCGAGACGCGCGCGACGCTGGAGGCAGCCCTCGAAGCGTGTGAGCGAGCGGCCGAGGACTTCAAACTCGTCCGCGGGTTCGCGGCGCTCCTCGACCGGGAGGCGACGTACGAGACACGCGCACCGTTGCCGCCCGAGCGCGCGCGCCGGGCGGCGTTCGAAGCGGGCGAGCGGGTCGGCGTCGCCAGCGAGGCGGACCGACGGACGGCGCTCACGCGAGCGGCGGAGTCGCTCGGGGTCACGGTCGACGCGCTCGACGCGTCGCTGTACGCCGACCGAGAGGTGAACCAGCTCCTGACCCGGTTCGACTCCCCGTGGGGACCGGACGAACTCGTCGACCGGTACAACCTCTCGCTCGCTCAGACCGCGCTGTTCGACGCGACCGAGGTCCGCGTCCGGTCGTCGGAGCCACGGGCGCTCGTCTCGGCGGTCAAGCGACTCCGGCTGATGTACGAGGTTCGTCAGGTGGACGGAGAACGGGTGGTCTTCGTCACCGGCCCGGACGCCCTCTTCCGGCGGACCCGGCGGTACGGGACGGCGTTCGCCCGCCTGCTCCGGACCGTGGTGAAGTCGCCCGAGTGGCGGCTCGAGGCAACTATCGACGACCGCGGCACCGAGCGGACGCTCTCGCTCTCCGGGGCGGACCTCGCGCTCCCGGACGACGCTCCGCTCGCGGAACCGACGTTCGACAGCGACGTCGAGGCCGACTTCGCCGCCCGGTTCGAGCGCCTCGACGTCGACTGGGAACTGACGAGAGAGCCGGAGGCGCTGGCGACGGGGACGCGAGTGATGATTCCGGACTTCGCGTTCGACTACCGCCCGGCCGGGTCGTCGCGGGCAGCGAGCGAGTTCGACGCGGGTCCGGCGGGGTTCCGCGTCTACTTCGAGATCATGGGCTTCTGGACGCCCGACTACGTGTCGAAGAAACTCGCACAACTGGCGGACGTCGAGGACGTCGAACTCCTCGTCGCCGTCGACGAGTCGCTCGGTGTCGGCGAGGAAGTCGACGCGCGTGACCACCGGGTGGTCACCTACTCGGGGAGCGTCCGGGTGAAAGACGTCGTCGACGTGCTCCGCGAGTACGAACGGGACCTGGTCGCGGCGGCCGCCGAGACGCTCCCTGCGGAACTGTCTCCGGCGGACGACGTCGTGCCGCTCGCGGCGCTGGCCGAGCAGTACGGGGTGAGCGAGGAGGCCGTCGAGGGCGTCAGCTTCCCCGACCACGAGCGCGTGGGTCGCACGCTCGTGCGCCCCGCGGTGCTCGACCGGGTGCGGGAGCGAGTCGAGGCCGGAATGTCTCTCGCGGACGTCGAAGCAGTGCTCGAAGACGCCGGCATCGCCGAACAGAGCGCGGTCCTCTCGCGCCTCGGCTACCGCGTCGAGTGGGAGGGGCTCGCTGGCGGCGTCCTCAGAGAGCGGGGGTGACCCCGGTGCGAGCGGCCGCCTAGCCGCCGTGGGCGTGCCGGTCCGGACCAGGTCCGGTGCCGCCCTCCACCGCACCGTCGAAGGCGGGCGGGCGCTTCTCGCCCCGGTCGTCGTTGAGGAAGACGAGCCCGCCGCCGATGTCGCTCGCGACGGTCATCCCACGGGCGTCGACGGCCGTCCAGAACGACGAGCCGTCGGGGTCGTACGCGGCACGTTCCTCCGGGTTCGCCGGGTCGCTGATGTCGAAGACGCGGACGCCGCCCTCGTACCACGAGGTGTGGAGCCGGTTCGCCGTCACGTCGAAGTTGTGCGAGGTACGAAAGTCGTCCACGGACGGTGGGTCGATGCGCGTCACGAACTCGGGGCTCGACAGGTCGCTCGTGTCGAACAGTTTGATGCCGCCGAAGTCGTCCTCGTCGGGGTCGGAGACGCCGACCGATCCCGGGAACGTCTCCGCGCCGACGTAGGTGTAGTCGCCGTCGGGCGACGGCTGGACGTAGTGGGCGTTCCCCGGCGGGAGGAAGAGCCGTTCGACGTAGTCGGGGTTCCCGAAGTTCTGTTCGAACAACTGCTCGTCCCAGTCGGGGTCCGCGGAGAACGAACTCACGGGGACGGGGTTCGCCGGGTCGCTCACGTCGAGTACCCAGCAGCCGGCGTCCCAGAACGCGATGTACGCGTAGTCGTTCTGCACGTACACGTCGTGCACCAGCGCGGTGGCCTGTTCGCGGAGGAACTCGCCCTCCTGGGGCCACTCCGCGAGCAACGTCGGGTCCGTCGGGTCGCTCACGTCCAGTATCTTGATGGCGCTGTCGTCGAAGGGGAACTCCCGGGTGATGTACGCCGTCTCTCCGTCGAGGACGTGGTTGTGGACGCCCGCGGGGAGTTCCTGCCACGTCCCCTGGAACTGCGGGTCCGTCGGGTCGGAGACGTCGTAGAAGTGCGTCCCGATGTCGGACTCCTGGCTCCCGTCCTGACTGCTGACGGCGAGGAGGTCACCGTCGACCTTCACGTCGGCGACACCCGTCCCGGGGACGTTCATCTCGACTTCGACCGACGGCTTCAGTTTGTTCCGCCAGTCGACGACGGCGAGGCCGCCACCGGTGGCGACGTACGCGTGGTGCTTCTGGGTGACGACCTCGAGCGCCCCGTCGACCGCCTGTTCGCTGAACAGACGGAGGTCGCCGGGACCGTCGCCGTCGTTTCTGTGGTTGCCGGCGCTGGCGACGCCCGCGAATCCGGTCAGGGCGACCGCAGCCCCTGTCTTCATGGCTGTGCGTCTGGTGAATCGTCGGGTCTGTCTCGTCATCGTGTTGGGTCGGGTGAACCGCTGTGGTCGAGGTGCGACGCCGCTGGCTGTGGCTGTGGTCGTGGTCGGTTATCCGTGTCCTCGTTCGTCCTCCTTGCCGCTGTCTCTGTTTCGGCCGTTGCCGCGGCCGTTGTCGTTACCTCGCCCCTCGTTCCCACCGGCGTCGTCCGGTGACGACGGCTTCGGAACCGCTCTGAAGGTGTAGACGCCCGTCACCTGGTCGGCCACGAGCGTCAGGTCGCGTTTCCGGTTGTAGTCGGCGCTCCAGGCGACGGGCGGGTTCTCGGGGATGAGCATCCCGTTGGCCTCGTCGACTTTGTCGAGGGTCGCGTACCGATCGGTGGGCGTCGGGTCCGTCGGGTCCGAGATGTCCGCGGCCCACACCCCCTCCCGGTAGCCACCGTCGACGAGGATGGTCGTGTCCCCCTTCGGGACGATGTCGTGGTTGTGCGTCGTCCAGTCGAGGAACTCGATGCCCTCGTCCATCACCTCGGCGTTTGGGGAGTAGGTGAAGCCGACGTGCTTCGGCTCCTCGGGGGTCCCGTCGCCCCACCCGATGTCGAGGACGTGTTTCCCGCCGGGGACGCCGAGGCCGATCTCGTCGCCCACGACCACGAGGCCGCGCTCGGGGTCGTAGTCCGCGTAGTGACAGCTCTCGAAGCCCGGCTCTCCGTTCCCCAGGCGCTTCTCCGTGTAGTCGGGGCGGCTCTCGTAGTCGAACCGACCCACCTCTTCGGGAGCCATCGGGTCGCTGACGTCCATCAGGACGTAGCCGTCGAGGAACGCGTCTTCGTCCCTGTCGCCGCCGATGAACGCCAGGTGTGCGTAGTCACGCTCGGGGTCGACTACCACGTCGTGGAGGTCGGCCTTCGGACCGAACGACCCGACGAGCGACGGGGCCGCCGGGTCGCTCACGTCCCACACCTCGAGGCCGCCGTCCGCCTCCTCCTCGTTCGTCGCGTAGAGGACCGGCTCTTCGGGGTGGGCGAAGACGTTGTGCGTCGGGTCGGCCTCGAGTTTCGAGAGGACCACCGGCTCCTCGGGCGTGCCGTCGCCCCAGCCGTAGTCGACGAGCTCGATACCGCCCTCGCCGACCTCGTTGTTCGGTTCCTGCGTCCGGTAGTAGAGGCCGTCGCGGTGGTCGAACTTGACGTCGGCGTTCCGGGTGTCGGCCGACGACGGAACCCGGTGGACCTCGGTCGGGTCTCTCGGGTTGCTCAGGTCGACGAGGAAGCTGCCGCCTTCCCCGAGGAAGCTCCCGAGGACGCCGTACTGACCGTCGGACCTGATAGAGCCCTCCGTGTACCCGCCGGGCGGGTCCGAGAGCAGTGAGTGGCCGAGTTTCTTCAGGCGGCCCTTCTTCGGCTTGTCCTCCTGTCGTCGTGCGGCGGCGGTCCCGACGCCACCCAGCGCGGCCGTCGCACCGAGCAGCTTCAGCGCCGTTCGACGGCCGTATCGCGGGTCCGTCATCGTGCCTCACCACCTCCCGTCGGGTGTCGTTCGCGTGACGGCCGCCGGTCGTGCGCCGATACTGTCACGTCGTCGGAACCCGCCCACAGCGAGCGTGTGGAACGTCGTCTTCGGGTCACAGTGTGAAAGATGTCCGCGGTGGAGGGTGGTTCGAACCGGCGCGTGGCCGGTTCGTCCCGGTCGGCGGTGCTCGATTACGTCTCCTCTTCGACACCCATACCGGGGTCCTCGGGCGGCGCAGCACCGTCGAAGCCCGGCGGACGCTTCTTCCCGCGGTCGTCGTGGAGGACCGTGAGGCCTCCCGCAGTCGCACTCGAGGACGCGCCGTAGACGGCACCGATAGTGAACCCGCGGGAGCTGACGGCACCCCAGAACGAGTAGCCGTCCGGGTCGTACACCGCCTTCTCGGTCGGGTTCGTGGGGTCCGTGATGTCGTAGATGCGGACGCCGCCGCTGTACCACGACGCGTGGAGTTCGTTCGCCGTCACGTCGAAGTTGTGCGCGGTGCGGAAGGCGTCGACGTCCGGGGGCTGGATGGTCGAGACCAGTTCGGGGTCGTCCATGTCGGTGACGTCGTAGACGCGGATCTGGCCGTAGTTGTCGCTGCCTGGAATCAGGCCCGGGAAGCTCTCGGGTCCGACGTAGACGTGGTCGCCGTCGGGCGACGGCTGGACGTAGTGGGCGTTCCCCGGCGCGGTGTAGTAGCGCTCGACCGGGAACGAGTCCGGCTGTGGGGTGTCGGCCCCCGCGACGTCGCCGAACTGCGCCACCGTCGTCGGATTCGACGGGTCGCTCACGTCGGCGATGACGACGCCGGCATCCCAGTACGCCTGGTAGAGCAGGTCGTCCTGCACGTAGACGTCGTGGTTCGGGTTGACGCCGGCGGCGGCGAACTCGGGGAAGTGGTCCGCGAGTCGCCACTCGCCGACCTTCTTCGGGTCCGAGGGGTCGCTGACGTCCACGATGTCGGTCCGCGCCTCGCTGAACGTGTTCGAGCCGGACTCGTTGATGGTGAGGTACGCGTGGTCCTTGTAGAGGAAGTTGTTGTGGACGTCGTGTCCGGCGTCGTAGAACGTGATCTCCTCGGGGTTCTCGGGGTCGCTCACGTCGACCAGCGTGATACCCGGTCCGCCGTTGCTCGCGAGGCTCGCCAGGTCCCCGTCGACCTTCACGTCGAGGATACCCCCCGCGGGGTCGCTGGCGTCAAGCGACGCGACGACTTCGGGCTTGCCGGGGTTACGCCAGTCCGCGACGCCCATCCCGTCACCGGTCGCGACGTAGGCGTACTTGCCGTCGGTGTCGACCTCGTGGGAGTTGTCGACGGCGGCCTCGCTGAACAGTCGGAGGTCGCTGGGGTCGCCAGCGTTGCCGTTGCCCTCGCCGTGGTTGCCGGCGCTGGCGAGGCCGGCGAGTCCCGACGTCGCGAGTAGGCCGCCGGCCGCGAGGACGCCGCGGCGCGTGACGTGGTCGCTCATGACCCACCTTCCTTCGCCGCACTGGGTGTGAATTTCAGCACGTAGATGCCGGTCTGCATGTCGCTGACGACCGTGAAGTCGCGCTCGTCGGCGTAGTTGACGCCCCACGCCATCGGTGCCTCGCCGACGAACCCGGCACCGTCGGCCTCGTCTGCTTTCAGGTCGGTCTCGAACTGGTCGGTCCAAGTCGGGTCGGTCGGGTCGCTGACGTCGTACACGACGGCACCCTCGTGGTAGTCACCGCTCACGAGCATCGTGGTGCTGCCCTTGGTGATGACGTCGAAGTTGTGGCCCGTCCAGTCGAACAGCTCCTCGGCCTCGTCCATGACCTCGGCGTCCGGCGAGGTCGTGTAGCCGATATGCTGTGGGTCCTCGACAGAACCGTCGCCCCAGCCGATGTCGAAGACGTGTTTGCCGCCGGGCTTGCCGAACCCGATCTCGTCGCCGACGTACGCGATTTCCCGGTCGGGGTCGTAGTTCGCGTAGTGGCAGTTGTTGAATCCCGGTTCGCCGACGGGAACGTCCTCGTACGTATCGCGTCCCTCGTAGCTGAACTTCCCGGCGACTTCCGGTTCCATCGGGTCGGAGATGTCCATGATGACGTAACCGTCGAACCCGCCCCCGATGAACGCACAGTGGAGGCGGTCCCGCTCGGGGTCGACGATCATGTCGTGGAGGTCACCCTCCGGACCGTAGACGTCTCCACCCGTGACGTCGGTCGGGTCGCTGGTGTCCCAGACGCCGACGCCGTGGTGTTCGGTCGTGTAGAGGACGTCACCTTCGGGATGGGCGTGGACGTTGTGCGTCGAGCCAGCGGGGATTCGCGTGGCCTTGACGGGGTTCTCCAGCGTCCCGTCGCCCCACCCGTAGTCGATGACGTCGACGCCGTTCGGCGGCTCCCCGTCGCCGCCGCCCCCTTCTCGCGTCCGATAGTAGAGGCCGTCCCGTCGGTCGAACTCGACGTCGGCGTGGCGTACCCCCTCGGACGGCGTCGGGAACTCGTGTACCTCCGTCGGGTTCGTCGGGTTGCTGATGTCGACGAGGAAGCTCCCGCCGGGCCCGGTGAAACTCCCCATCAGCCCGTACTGTCCGTCGGCGCGGATGTCTTCCTCTGCGAACCCGCCCGCGGGGTCCGACAGCAACGAGTGACCCATCAGCCGGATGTCGCCCTTCTTCTTCTTGCCGCCGTTGCCGTTGCCGTTGCCGTTATCGCCGTGATTACCTGCCTCTGCGACTTGGGTAGTCGAGAGTCCGATGCCACCGATCGTCGTCGCACCAATAAACTTCAGTGCAGTTCTTCTCGAGTGGGTCATGGCGGACCACTGAGGAGGTCACAATGTTCTGTCATAATTGTTCGCTTGAGTACCACATACTTCGTCAAGAGATTTCTCAAACGTGGAAATATCTCGGTTGTCGAACGAAAAAACGACGTAAGAAACGGTTCTCAGTTCGAACAGAATAGAATCGAGACACGAGACTACGTATTC
>NZ_JBEPXO010000054.1:0-25068 GCF_041641895.1 Salinigranum sp.
GCGGTCCAAAAAGCCTATAATTGCTACTTGGTTAAGCTGAGATAGCGATGTCCAATATCATACTGTTCCCGGGGCTGCCGGGCGGGCCGGAGCTGCTCATCGTGCTGTTCGTGCTCGTCCTGCTGTTCGGGGCCAACAAGATTCCCAAGCTCGCTCGGTCGACCGGGCAGGCCATGGGCGAGTTCCAGCGGGGCCGTCAGGAGATCGAAGAGGAACTGAAAGAGATGGAGAAGCAGCCGGACGAGGACGAAGAGGAGTTCGAGGCGCGCAAGCGCGAGAAGGAGCGCGAACTCGAAGAGGTCGAGTCCGAATCCGAATCCGACTCCACGTCCACGTCGAGCAGCTGAACAGCCACCCTCCTCAGCTCCTGCCGTATCAGCCGACAGAGTCAGCTTTTAGTCGGCGGCTTCGATACTCCGGGCAGGGCGTGTGGCCTAGCGGACAGGGCGAGAGGTTCCTAACCTCTCGATCGCGGGTTCGAATCCCGCCACGCCCGTTCTGCGATGAGCGAACGTAACGAGCGAACGGACCCGGAGTTCGAACCCTGCAAGACGCAGCGCCGAGCGGAGCGAGGCGACCGTCCTGCTCCGGTTCGAATCCCGCCACGCCCGTCCACCCGCGAGCGACAGCGAACGGTGTGAACGGAACTGCGGGATTCGAATCAGGGAGGTCGCGCGTAGCGGAGTGAGCACGTCCGACCGTGGTTCGAATCCCGCCACGCCCGTTCTGCGAGGAGCGAACGTGACGAGCCACCGGACCCGGGGGGAGGGGTTCGGGCACCCCACGACCGGTCGGTCTCGACACCGTCCCGGGGTGGACCACCACCGGCACGGGGCGACGGATGGTCGAAAGCAGCCACCCGTCCGTGTCCGAGGCGACGGCTCCCGCCGAAACGAGCCACCATATAAAGGGTACTTGAACGGCACATATACGCGACCACTCTCTTTCGGATATCACATGTGATATTTCTTTCGACGTCGTTCTCGCCGATTTAGTATACGATAGCTTGTACTTGGTGAGAAAAGCAGCATACAGTAGTCGAGTAGGAATACACTGGGAACTAATATATCGAGTGATACTCCCGCAGAAGCCTTTTTGATGGCCTCTCGCTTCGTGGGGAACAATGGCTATCGACGACGCTGACCCTGCCGGCGCGACTCAGTCGGAGTCAGCGCCGTCGCAGTCGGCCGGAGCGACTGTCGGCGAGTACACGTGGGAGCAGTACCTCCGTGAGTACGGCGACACCGGAGACGCCGACGCCGCTGCGACGATGCGACGCTCCGGCGATATCGACTGGAGCGCTATCACGGCTGAGGACCAGGCGGTCGCGGACCTGGGCGTCCACCCGACGGACGTCGAGTCCCGTCTCGCTACGGCGGCGGCCGCCGCCGGCCGCGTCGACGACGCGCTCGAACCGACAACCGACCTCACGGACCCACCCGTAGCGAAGGACTGGTACGCCGCGGAGCATTTCGCGTCCGACCACCCGGAGACCAGCCTCGACGACGCGCTCGGCTTCGCGGCGGACGACGTCGCGGGTGTGCTCTCGCACGCCGGGGACCTGGCGGAGGGACTCGCCGACGTGGTCGACGAGCGGACCGTCTCGGTCCAGGACGACTTCGACGAGGACGAGTTCTTCCGGACCGACGAGGGTCACTCGACCGTCGTGACGCGGTACGACCTCGAGAAGACCGTCCCGCTCGCGAAGAAGGCGCACTTCCGCGAGGTGGAGCGGTACTGGGTGAACGAACCGTACTCGTTCGTCATCATCTTCCACTCGACCAAGGAGAACGAGAAGAAGTACTACGTGGTCCAGCCGTACATGAACCGGGTCGAGGACGACCTCGTGGACTACCTCACGGGGAAGCTCCGGACCGCGATCAAATACTCCGACGACGACGTCATCGCGGCCGACGTCGACGACAGAGAGCAGGTCATCGAGGCCGAGACGCTCAACCTCCTCGACCGGTACGGACTCTTCTCGGCGCCGAAGGCCGGCGTCGCCCCCGGCGACGGGGAGGCTGGCTTGTTCCGTTCGGGCCCGCTTGGAGCCATCGCCGACCTCATCGGACTGGGCGGCGACGACGACACCGAACCGTCGACGGCGACGGCACTCGGCGTCGGCGAACTCGACGGAATCGAGGCCCGACCCGAAGCGGCGGTCCTCGAGGAGGACTCGAAACAGCTCAACGAGTACCAGGTCGAGAAACTGCTCTACTACCTCCGACGTGACTTCATCGGCTACGAGCGCATCGACGGCATCAAGCACGACATCAACGTCGAGGACATCTCGTGTGACGGCTACAACTCGCCCGTCTTCGTCTACCACTCCGACTACGAACAGATCATCTCCAACATCTACCACGGCCGCGAGGAACTGGACGACTTCGTCGTGAAACTCGCCCAGCGGTCGGGGAAGGGCATCTCGAAACGGAGCCCGCAGGTCGACGCGACGCTCCCCGACGGCTCGCGCGCACAGCTCACCCTCGGCCAGGAGGTGTCGGACCACGGGACGAACTACACCATCCGACAGTTCAAGGACGTCCCGTTCACGCCCATCGACCTCATCTGCTGGAACACGTTCTCGCTCGACGAGATGGCGTTCCTCTGGCTCTGCATCGAGAACCACAAGTCGCTCATCTTCGCGGGCGGCACGGCGTCCGGGAAGACGACGTCGCTGAACGCCGTCTCGCTGTTCATCCCCTCGAACTCGAAGATCGTCTCCATCGAGGACACCCGTGAGGTGGAACTCCCCCAGCGCAACTGGATCGCCTCCGTCACGCGGCCGTCGTTCGCCGAGGACGACGGCGGCGACGTCGACGAGTTCGCCCTCCTCGAAGCCGCGCTCCGACAGCGGCCCGACTACATCGTGATGGGCGAGATTCGTGGCGAAGAGGGGCGGACGCTCTTTCAGGTCATGTCGACGGGGCACACGACCTACACGACGTTCCACGCCGACTCCGTGGGCGAGGTGCTCAAACGGTTCACGACCGAACCGATCAACGTCTCGAAGACGATGTTCACCGCGCTCGACCTGGTCTCCATCCAGACCTCGACGCGCGTGGGCGGGAACAAGGTCCGGCGGAACAAGTCGCTGACCGAGATCAACCACTACGACGCCGAGAACGACGAAATCAACGTTCAGGACGTCTATCAGTGGCAAGCCGAGACGGACGAGTTCCTCAAGATGGGGAACTCGAACACGCTCGAGGAGATCATGTTCGACCGCGGGTGGACTGCGGAGAAACTCCATGGAGAACTGTTCAAACGCCAACTCGTCCTCGCGTATCTCATCGACCGCGGACTGAGTTCGTACGCGCAGGTCGCCGCGACGTTCCAGGCGTTCATCAACGACCAGGAGACCATCCTCTCGCTCATCGCCGACGACCGCCTCGAACAGTCGCTGGAGGACCTCCGCGAGATGGAGTCGGTCCAGATCAACATCGAACCCGAGAAGGAGGCGATGGTGCCGCGGCCCTCGCCGGACACGGAGACTGCCGCCCTCGCCGACGGCATCCTCGGCCGCGCCGAGGAGTCGCTGTTGCCCGAGTATCGCGGGAACACCACGGCAGACGTCGCGGAGGCGCTGGCGAGCATCCAGCCCGCGGCGGACGTGACCGTCGGGTCCGACGAGGCGGGGACGGGGCCGACGGGGGTCGGTGCGGACGGGGGCGACGCGTTCACGGAGGCGCTGGAGGACGCCACGACCGGCGGCCGCGGCGGGGACGAAGACGGCGACGCCGAGACCCGGGACAGAGACGACGGCGGCGGACCGACCGAGGAGACTGGTGGCTTCGGCTTCGGTTTCGACGAGTCGGACGAGTCGGACGAGCCGGACGGAGCCTGACAGATGAGTCTCGAATCCAAGAGTGGCCTCGACGGCAGCACCGACGCGCTGGGCGACGCGTTCTACCCGGTGTTCCAGTTCTTGTTCGACGAGAACAGTGACTTCGTGAGCGACGTCGAGGAACGCCTCGAACAGGCACGGATGGGCGAGAACGTCGAACTGTACATCTCACGGGCGCTCGCCATCGGCGTGCTGCTCGGCGGCGTCCTGTGGATTCTCGGGACGCTCGTCGGATTCGGCCTGGTCCAGTTCGGCGTTCTCACCGAGGAGGTGGTCAGTCTCGGCATCCCGGTGCCGGACGAGGAGACGGCCGCGACGCTCTCTGCCATCGCCGTTCCCGTCGCCGTCGGGGTCCTAGGCGTCGTCTTCGGCAGCATCGGCTTCGGCGTCGGCTTCGGGACGCTCGTCGCTATCCCGTACTCGCGCGCGTCGGCCCGGAAGCGCGAGATCAACATGTTGCTCGCCGACTCGGTCTCGTTCATGTACGCCCTCTCCGTCGGGGGGTTGAACCAGCTCGAAATCCTCGAGGCGATGGCGAAAGCCGAGGACACCTACGGCGAGGTCGCCCGGGAGTTCCAGAGTATCGTCCAGGAGACGGAGTACTTCGGCACCGACTACCGGAACGCCATCCGCCAGCAGGCCATCGTCACCCCCAGCGACGACCTCTCGCAGTTCCTGACCGACATGCTCTCCATCGTCAACTCCGGCGGCGACATGCAGCAGTTCCTCTCGGACAAGAAGGAGAAGCACCTCCGCACCGCGAAACAGGAACAGGAGATGACGCTCGAGACGCTGGAGCTGTTCGGCGAGATGTACATGACGCTCTCGCTGTTCCCGCTGCTCCTCATCATCATCCTCGTCATCATGTCGATGCTGGGCGAGGCACAGGACATGCTGCTGTTCGGGACCATCTACCTCCTGACGCCGCTCATCGGGTTCGGCTTCCTCGTCCTGGTCTCGACAGTGAAACAGGACGAACCCGGCGACGGCTACCTCCAGCTCTCTGACGGCCCCGACCCCACCGGAGGGGACGGGCGGGACGGGGCGCTGAAGCTCGGACTCATCAACCGGTTCGTCGGGGAGTTCGCGCTGTTCTCGCACATCAGAAACCGCGAACTGCTCCACAACGTGCGCGGCATCCTCGCGGCCCCGCACGTCTTCTTCCGCGACAACCCGATGTACACGCTCGGGGTGACCGTCCCGCTCGCGCTCCTCGCGCTTGTCGTCCCGGCCGCGGTGGGCATCGCGCCGACGAGCTGGGACGCGCTGGTCGCCCGTCCCGTCTGGGGGACGTTCGTCTGGGTCTACCTCCCGGTGTACGTCGTCGCCCTCCCGCTGACGGTGTTCTACGAGTGGAACGTCCGGCGGCGCAGCTCCATCACGGGGAAGCTGTCGGAGAACCTCCGGAAGCTCTCCTCCGCGAACGACACGGGCCAGACGCTCCTCGAATCCGTGCGGACGGTGTCGTCTACCTCTTCAGGGAAGCTCGCCGACGAGTTCGACGTCATCTACGCGAAGGTCAACTACGGGACCAGCCTCCGCGACGCGCTCATCGAGTTCAACAACAAGTACCACATCCCCAGACTGGCCCGGACCATCAAACTCATCTCGAAGGCGCAGGAGGCGTCCTCACAGATCACGGACGTGCTCTCGACGGCCGCACAGGCGTCGGAGAACCAGGACGACATCGAGCGTGAACGCCGCTCGCGGACGATGATGCAGGTGGCCATCATCCTCATGACCTACTTCACGTTGCTCGCAGTGATGGCCATCCTGAAGACGCAGTTCCTCGACGTGATGGCGGGGCTCACGGAGCAGGCCAGTGGCGGCGGCGGCGCCAGTCAGTTCAGCGGCGGGGTCGACCCGAACCAGCTCTCGCTGCTGTTCTTCCACGGCGTCACCATCCAGGCGATAATCTCGGGGCTCATCAGCGGCTACATCCGGACGGCCGACGTCCGGTCGGGGCTCAAGTTCACGCTCGTCCTGATGACGGTGGCGCTCGCGACGTGGACGGTGGTGGGCTGATGGCTCCGCGCTCGCGACGGCCGCCGTCCGGCGACGAGCGAACGGCGCGAGCCGCCGCGTCGGACACGGCGCGCGGTCAGACCACCATCGACTTCGCCGTCGGCGCGACGCTGTTCCTCCTCACGATGGCGTTCGTCTTCGCGTTCGTCCCCGTGATGTTCCAGCCCTTCGCGACCAGCCAGTCCGACCCCCTCGTCGCCGACCGGGTCGCCAACCGGCTCGCGACCGACATCCTCGGGGACCCGTCCGAGCCGTACGTCCTCAACACGACGTGTACGACGGCGTTCTTCGCGAACAACGCGCCGCCCGCGGGCTGTTCGTACACGTACGACACGGCCAGCGACCACCCGAACCTGGCGCTCGGCGTCGACGCCGACACTACGATCAACGTGACCGTCGTCGACCCCGCGGGGACCGTCGTGTTCGACGCGGGCGAGGACCGAACGAACGCACAGGACGTCATCACGGCACAGCGGCGGGTGCTGTACGACGGCCAGTCGTACGAGCTGTACGTCAGGGTGTGGTGAGTGATGCGAGCGCCGTCGCCTCGGACCCGGACGCGAGACCGCCCTCCCCGCGGAGACCGACGTGACGCCCGCGGCCAGGCCCACACGCTGGAGGCGTTCGCCGCGGCGACCATCCTGCTCGCGAGCATCGTCTTCGCCCTCCAGGTGACGGCCGTGACGCCCCTCACCGCGTCGACGTCGAGCCAGCACATCGAGAACCAGCAGGAGGCCGTCGCCACCGGCGTCCTCGCGTCGGCTGCGGAGAACGGCACGCTCGAGCCGACGGTCCTCTACGTCAACAACTCGACCGGCGGCTTCCACGGGAACACGTTCGAGGGGCAGTACGTCTCCGGCGGACCGCCGACGCAACTGGGCGAGACGCTCAACGAGACGTTCCTCGACCGGGGCATCGCGTTCAACCTCTACGTCCACCACCGGACGAGCGACCGGACGCTCCGCCGGGAGACGCTCGTCCGGATGGGTGGCCCGAGCGACAACGCCATCTCCGCGCGGTGGCGGGTGACGCTGTACGACGACGACGTGCTGTACGCGGCGGACAACACTCCGACGACGCACACGCTGGAGAACTCGACGACGTTCTACGCGTCCGACGTGTCGCCGGGGCCGCTGTACAACGTCCTCGAGGTGGAGGTGGTCGTGTGGCGGATGTGAGGCGGCCCCCGACGCGGCCGCGCCGACAGCGGGCGCGGAGAAGCGAGAGACGCAGTGAAACCGGCTCCGGAACCGACGACCGCGGCCAGCTGTTCCTCGTCGGTGCGCTCTCGCTCGCCGTCCTGTTCGTCGGATTCGCGCTGCTGTTGAACACGGCCATCTACACCGAGAACCTCGCGACGCGGAACACCGACCCCGGGACGGACCCCTCGATCACCTACCGGGCGGCAGCCGAGGACGCAGCGCGGGGGATCATGATCCGGGAGAACCGCAACGGTACGGACCCCACGTGGAGCGAGAACACGCAGTGGTTCGAGTCGGGCATCGAGGAGTGGAGCGACAGCGCCGGACTGCACGCCGCGCGGCGCGCTCGCGTCGCGTCGATGACCGTCGAGTCGACGAACGGGACCCGGTTCCAGCAGACGAACGCCTCGCGGAACCTCACGAACCGGAACTACGCCGACGACTGGACCCTCGGCAACGACCCCTCCGCGGTTCGGGACGCCAGCGTCACGGTCAACCGCGGGTCGCTCGCTTCGACGAACATCTCGAACCTTCTCGCGGGAACCGACCCCTTCGAAATCGTGTTCGAGGACACCGACACCGGGGCGACCTGGCACGTGTACGTGTACGACGACAACACGCTCGGCGGGGACGACGTGACGGTCGCCGTCGAGGACGACACCGGAGCCCTGAGCCGAACCGAGTGTAGCTACCAGCACACCGGCTCCCGAGCGCATATCGACATCTCCAACGGGAGCATCAACGGCACCCCGTGCACGGCGTTCGACCTGCTCGACCTCCCCGACGACGCCGTCGACGACGAGGACACCGACCTCCGCTTCGAGAACGGCGACCAGGCGACCGGAACGTACGACATCAAGGTCGCAGAGGGCGCGGACGTCTCCACCAACGTCTACGACAACGAGAACACCGGCGACCACGACAACGGCGCGGCGTTCGCCACCGCCATCATCTACGACGCCGACGTCACCATCACCTACGAGAGCACCGACGTCTCCTACCAGACGACGGTCCGCATCGCACCGGAGGAGATTCGATGAACCGTTCGGGATCGTTCGGCGGCCGTCGGCCCGGGGTCCGCCGGGACGACCGTGCCGTCTCGACGGCGCTCGGCTACGTCCTCTCGCTCGGCATCGCGAGCCTCCTCATCTCCGGGTTGATGATCGCCGCCGGCGGCTTCGTCGAGACCGAACGCGAACAGGTCGTCCGCTCCGAACTGGAGGTGGTCGGCCAGACGCTCGTCGCGGACCTCGAAGGGGCCGACCGCCTGGCGTCGACCATCGACGGGACCGTCAGCGTTAGGTCGTCGCTGCCCCGTCGCGTCGGGAGTGCGACGTACTCCCTCACGCTGATCGACGAGGGCGGTGGGGTCACGACGGTCACGCTCGCCGCACCCTCCGTCGACGTCTCGGTCGACATCCGACTGGTGACGAACACCCCCGTCGCGGAGGCGACGCTCGAGGGCGGCGAACTCGTCGTCGTCTACGACGCCGGCGCGTCGGGAGAACTGGAGGTGCAGCAGGCGTGATGGACCGCCGCGGCGTCACCGACACCCTCGGGTTCGTGTTCGTCTTCGCGCTGGTGCTGTCGACGGTGGGACTCACCTTCACGTTCGGCTACACCGGCCTCCAGGACACGCGCGACTTCGAGCGACTCAACAACGCCGAACGGGCGTTCGACGTGATGGGGGACAACTTCGACGACATCGTCCGCCGCGGCGCGCCGAGTCGCGCGACGGAGGTGAAAGTCGCCGACGCACAGTTGACGCTGGCCGACGACACGACGGTGAACGTCACCGTCACGAACGCCACCGGCGCGACACGGAACGTCCAGTACGACCTCCAGCCGGTGGTGTACGAGGCCGGCGACGGCCGCATCGTCTACTCCAACGGCGCGGTCTTCCGAGAGGACCCGGGTGGCGCCGTCGTGATTCGCCACTCGGAGTTCGTCCTCCGGCAGGAGCGCGTGTCGCTCCCCGTCGTGACCACGCGCGGGACGGGGCGGACCGAGTCCATCGGCGGCACGACGACCGTGCTCGTGCGTGCGACGAGTCCCGACGGCCAGCGGCAGAGCTTCGGGTTCGACGTCGCCCGAACCGAACCCCAGACGGAGCTGATGGTGAACGTGACGAGTCCGCGTCCCGTGGTCTGGGAGCGCGAACTCGGCCGGTACGACGACGCGAACTGCGACGTCTACGGGGACACGGTCTCCTGCACCGTCTCGAACCCCGAGCGCGTCTACGTCCAGGAGACCCTGATCGACATCGAATTCGAGTGACTACCATGACAGACGACACCCCTCGGCGACGGCTGAATCGGCGGGAGACCGACCCGGAACGGGACGACCAGCCCCGAGTGTGCCGGCGTGGGCGGACGCCCGCGGCCGTCGCCGGCGGCCCGCCGCGGGTGCCGTGGCTCTACCGACTGGTCCGTGACCGGAGCGGCCAGTCGACGACCATCGGCGTCGCGCTCATGCTCGCCATCGCGGCCATCGGCGTCACGGCCGTCGTCGCCCTCGGGGGGACGGCGCTGACCGACTCGCAGACGTCCGTCGACATCCAGCGGACGGAGCACGCGATGACACTGCTGGACTCGCGTGGAGCGATGGCCGCACTCGGCGAGTCGGAGAGCCAGTCGGTCGAACTCAGCGGGAGCGGCGACGGGGTCTACCGGGTCGACTCCGACGCGGGCTGGATACGCGTCGTCCACAAGAACTTCACCGACCCGACTCCGTCCGAGGAGACCATCTTCAACCGGTCGCTCGGGGAAGTCCAGTACACCAGAGGCGACACCGTCGTCGCCTATCAGGGCGGCGGCGTCTGGCGGACCGAGGACAACGGGACCGTGATGATTTCGCCGCCGGAGTTCCACTACCGTGACCAGACGTTGACGATGCCGCTCGTCCGCGTCGCCGGGTCGGGGAGTGCCTCGGGGCGGGTCACCGCCGAGGTGGTGCCGCTCGCGACTGGGACGGACGTCCAGCGCATCTTCCCGAACGAAACCGCGAACACGGCGGACGGCCCCGGGGCACCCTACGACGACGCCGGCGACACCAGCTACGACAACCCCGTGACGAACGGCACCGTCGTCGTCACCGTCCACAGCGACCACTACAAGGGGTGGGCGACGTACTTCGCCGAACGGACCGACGGGTTCCTCTCCGTCGACCACGCGAACCGGACGGCCTCCATCGAACTCCGCACCCTCGCCGGTGCGCCGGGAGCGTTCGACATGCCGCTGGTGGGCGAGTCCCTGGAGACGCCGAGCGTCGCCAGACAGCACAACGTCTCGCAGTTCGACCTCCAGCTCGCGCCCGACACCTCGAACGCGAACGCGTTCAACCAGCTCCACTGGTCGATGTACTACCAGGGGACGGACGGTCAGCAGTTCGAGATACACTTCGCCGGCCAGGGACGCTGTGACTCGGCGACGGCCGACGGGTTCACCAAGGGGAACACCGAGCTCAGCGTCTCCGTCTACTACCGCCACAACAGCTCTTCGCCGTCGGAGGAGTGGGAGCGCGTGCTCTCGGACCCCCACGTTCAGACCCGTCCCATCCACGTCGACTGCAGTAGCGGCGCGCCGCGGCTCGACGCCGACCTCACCTCGTCGTTCGCGATGGAGTACACCGACATCGACATCCAGGGGAGCGACAACAAGTGGCACTTCGGCAATCAGATCAAAGACCAGGAGGTGCCCGACGAACTGCTGTTCGACCAGCACGCAGAGGACCACGCCGACGAGTACGACGCGGGGAGTGACAGCGAGGAACTCGACTTCCTCGTCAACCACTACTTCTCGCGGCTGGGGCCGGACTTCCAGCTCACCGTCGACGCCGGTCCCGGTGGGAGCCAGAACCGCGTCAGCGAGGAGGCCTCCTCCGGCGTCCTCATGTACGACACCATCGACGGCGAGGAGTTCATTCAGTTCCTCCACATCACGGAGAACGAAGTCCGGGTCGAACTGAACGGCTGAGCACGCCCGAACCACGTCGTTCCGGCCTGCCGCGTTCGGAGGACTCCCGTCCCCCTACTCGTCGTCGTCGCGCATCTCGCCGAGTCGACTCACCAGGTCGTCCGTCGAGACGTCGGACTCGACGCTCACCTGGCCGTCGTGCTCGTGTTCGTGGACGTTGACGCCGTCGTCTTCGTCGTCGGTCGTCTCCTGTTGCTGACGTTCCTGCTCGGACTCGTCGTAGCTGCCGAAGCCCATACGTTCCCGTTCTCCGACGCGTCGGCATAAACCCACCCACCTCACGGTCGCCGTGTGAGGGGTTCGCTCACCCGAACGCGCCCAGACTCGACTGCAGGTCGCGTCCGACGGTCCCCTCCTCGACCTCGTAGCCGACGAGGTCCCGCAGGTCGACCGCGTACGTGCTACCGGCGTGGTCCAGTACCAGAATCCGTCCCTTCGTGCCGCGGACGGTCCCGGTCGCGATGGTCTCTCTGACCGGACGGCCGGTGAGGTCGAGGCCGTAGTCGAACGCGTACTCCTCGTGGACGTCGAACCCGTCCAACAGCGCCGCCCACGCGGCCTCGTCGACGCCCTCGCCGAGGCCCGCAATCTTCGTGTCGACCCGGACGAAGTCGGAGACGTCGGTCGCGATTTCCGCTTCGAGTTCGCGGGCGATACGGCCGTTCGAGACGGTGTAGACGTGCGCCGCCCGGTCGGCGCCCTGCTCTCGTAACCGGGTTTCGAGCCGCCACTCCTTCGTCACGCCCACCTTGAACGCGTCGGGGGCGAAGGCGGCGAGGTAGACGGCGTGGTCGTCGTAACAGTCCATCTCGTCTTTGAGACACGTCCCGGTACAGCGCGCACAGACCCACGTCGAGCGGTGACTGGCGCAGTACGGCGCTTCGGGGTCGTCGCAGGCGACGTGGGACCGCGACCCGCTGCCGTACAGCGTGCCGGCACAGTGACGCTCGTCGAGGGTCCACGAGAGTTCCGCACCCGGTTCCAGCGAGACGGACTCGACCGTCCCGGACTCGTCGTGTTCCGCGGCGGCGCCACGGCTCACGAGGAGCGTCCCGGAGACGGTGTCGTAGCCGACGACTTGCACGGGCGGAGGGAGGTGCGAGGCGGTGAAAGGTGTCTCGCTCGCGGCTATTCGCTCCTCACGCCCGTTCGTCCTCGGCCTGCAGTTCCTCGTACAACTGCTCGGCCGCCCGCCTGACGGCCCGGTCGGAGGGCGTCGACGGCTCCCAGCCGAGCGCCGACACCTTCTCGATGGAGAGGCGCATCCGGGGGACGTCACCGGTCCACCCACGCTCGCCGCCGGTGTACTCGTAGGTGGGGTCGAGGCCCATCACGTCGGCGACGATGTCGGCGATTCGGTTGACCGACGTCGTCGTCCGGGTGCCCAGGTTGTAGGTGTTGACCGGCTTCGAGGCGTGTTCGACGACGTGGCAGATGGCGTCGACACAGTCGTCGACGTGGAGGTACGACTTCTCCTGACGGCCGTCGCCGAGAATCTCGAGCGTGTCCGGGTCTTCGAGCAGTTTCTCGATGAAGTCGGGGATGACGTTGCCGCGCTGTCGGGGGCCGACGATGTTCGCGAAGCGGAACACGGAGGCGGTCATCCCGTACGAGTGACCGTACGTGGAGACGAGTCCCTCGTCGGCTAGTTTCGAGGCCCCGTAGACGGAGATGGGTTCGAGTGGCGCGTAGTCCTCGGGCGTCGGCATCGGCGCCTCGCCGTACACCGTCGACGACGAGGTGAACGCGATGTGGCCGACGCCCACCTCGTCCATCCGTTCGAGGACGTTGTACGTCATCTCGGTGTTCTCCTCGAACAGCTGTCTCGGGTTGCTGTAGTTCGTGTCGGTGTACGCCGCGAGGTGGAAGACGACGTCGACGTCGGCGGTAATCGCCCGCGCGACGTCGTCGGCGTCGGTCATGTCCGCCTGGACGAACTCGACGCCGTCGGGCACGCGTTCGCGCGTCCCCTTCGAGAGGTCGTCCGCGACGACGACGTCGTTGTCGGGTGCGAGCCGTTTCGCCAGGTGTGAGCCAACGAGCCCTGCCCCGCCCGTGACGACGACGCGCTTGTCGGAGAGGTCCATGTGAGCGACACGTCCGAGCGAACGGATAAGTGCGTTCTGATACCGGGGGCGAGGCCGACGGAACAGTAATGTGGGTGAGACACACAGTAAGACGAGTGACCGCGCAATCGTCACCACCGTCGTTCGCCGAACTGGTCGAGCGCGTCGACGAGCGACGCCGAACGGTGACGGTGTACGCGCCCGCGCTCCCCGACGCCCTCGAACGAATGTTCGACAGGCGGCACGTCCGACTCGAACACGAGTTCCTCCCGCAGAGCGGCGGCGAACCGTTCCTCACTGTCGTCGACGGCGACGAGTACGTCGGCAGCATCGACCTCCCTGCAGTGTACGACTTCGGCCACCCGAAGATACACGAGGTCGGCTCGCCGGAGTTCGTCGAGGCGGCGTACCGAAAGCTCACGTCGCTCCTGCCCGACACCGTCTTCTCCTCGCTCGACCGGCGGCAACTACTCGCCACGTCTCGCGAGTTCGAGGACCGCGCGTGGCGCGTCGGGGAGGGCCGACTCGACGTCGGGTTCCAGGCGCTCTCGAAGCTCCAGGCACAGACCGACGTCTACGAGGCGCTCGTCGACCGCGGCATCGACGTCCACCTGTACGGCGAACCGGACTGGTGTCCGTACTTCGTCGACGACGTCACCGTCCACACCGACGGCGACGAACTCGGCGAGGTCTGGTTCATGGCCTACGACGGCGGCGACAACGCCGGACAGGCGTGTGGGCTAGTCGCCGTCGAACGGTCGCCGGGGTCGTTCGAGGGCTTCTGGACGTACGACCCCGAGTCCGTCGACTGTATCTTCGCCTCCGCGGGTCGCTTCCCGGCCAGTCCGGAAAGCGAACTCCCATAACCTCCGGCGGCCGACTCGGCGGTATGCACGAGAACGCCTCCTTTCCCGCTCGCGTCACCGTTCTCCGCCTCGGGCACCGGCCCGGCCGTGACGACCGGATGACGACCCACGTCGCGCTGACCGCTCGCGCCCTCGGCGCGGAGCGGGCACTCCTGGTCGGCGACACGACGGGGTCCCGCGACACGGTCCGCGACATCACCGACCGCTTCGGCGGCCCCTTCGCCGTCGACGTCGTCGACGAGTGGCGACCCGTTCTCCGCGACTGGGACGGGGTGGTGGTCCACCTGACAATGTACGGGGAACCCGTCCAGAACGTCGAGGGGGCGGTCCGGTCGGCCGTTCTCGACCGGTCCGAACCGCTCCTCGTCGTCGTCGGGTCGCAGAAAGTCCCGTTCGAGGTGTACGACGCCGCCGACTGGAACGTGGCCGTGACGAACCAGCCACACTCGGAGGTGGCCGGCCTGGCGGTGTTCCTCGACAGACTGTTCGAGGGAAGCGAGCTAGCGCGTGAGTGGACGGACGCGGAGAAACGGGTCGTACCGATGGAGACGGGGAAGCGAGTGGTCGACGCGGGCGAGGAGTGAGGGGAGTGGGGTGAGCGGCGACCTGTGGGATACACCTATATTCGTCTGAGACGACACGTTCGAGTATGCCCGCAGCAACCGGTGGCTCACACGCCATCTCGGCGTTCGCTACCCTCGTCGTCGGCAGCATGGTCTCGAAGTACCTCTGGTCGTACGCGCCCCCGCTCGGAGAGGTGTCTCTCGCCGCTATCCGGGTCGTCAGGTCCGTCACCGGCGCGGCCATCCCCGTCAGCGAGCAGTTCGCCGGCACCCTGCTCGTGATGCTCTCGCTGTCGTTCGTGTGGGGAGTCGTCTACCACCTCGGCCGGCACGGCTGACGGCCGGCGGCGCCGACGGCGCGCGTGGCAGGTGAAAGTCCCGCTTTTTTGCCCTCCCGTCCCGACGGGAGAACGTGACAGACGAACTACGACTTGGGGACGACGGACCGGCGGTCGGCCGCGACAGTCGCGGTTCGCCCCGCTCGCTGGAGACGGCTGTGACCGCGTGCGAGGAGCGAGCCGTCGTCGCGCACCGACCGCACTCTCGGTCCCGCTGACGATGGCTGCCGAGGCCAGTTCCGGCATCGTCGACAGCCTCATCGTCCTCCTGACGGTGTTCATAATCGCGGGTGGCGTCGGGACGCTCGTCGCGAAGATCGGCGACTTCCCGTACACCATCGCGCTACTGCTCGCCGGGCTCGCAGTGTCCGTCGTCGTCAGCGTTTACAGCGCGGTCGGGCCGGTGAGTCAGTTCCGCGAAATCGTCGTCGAGAACCTCGCGCTGTCGCACGACCTCATCCTCCTCGTCATCCTCCCCCCGTTGCTGTTCGAGGGAGCGGCGACGACCGACCTCGAACGGCTCCGGGCCAACGCCGTTCCGATACTGGCGCTCGCGGTCCCCGGACTGATCGTCTCCGTCGTCCTGCTCGGTGGCGTCGGCACCATCGTCTTCCCCGCACTCGCCTCGGACGCCGTCGCCGCGCAGTTCTCGCTCCTCGTCTCGCTGTTGTTCGCGGCCATGGTGCTCCCGACGGACCCCGTCTCCGTCCTCGCGCTGTTCGAGGAGATGGGGGCGCCCGAGCGGCTCTCCGTGCTGGTCGAAGGGGAGAGCCTCATCAACGACGGCATCGGCGTCGTCGTGTTCAGTACGCTGTACGCGCTGGTGGTCGGCGGCGCGAGTCCCGACGTCCTGCTCGACCCGACCGAACTGTCGCTCGTCCTCGGCGAACTGGTCGTCGTCGCCGTCGGCGGGGCCGTCGTCGGCCTGATTGCCGGCTACGCGGTCTACAGCGTGATGATCTCGCTCGACGAACAGATGACCGAGATCGTCCTGACGCTCGTCCTGGCGTACGGGAGCTTCCTCCTCGCGGAACACTACCTCCACGTCAGCGGCGTCATCGCCACGGTGGTCGCCGGCCTCTTCATCGGCAACCACGGCGCGAAGTACGCGATGAGCCCCCGGACGAAGATATCGGTGTTCAACACGTGGGAGACTGCGGCGTTCCTCGTCAACACGTTCATCTTCATCGCCATCGGCGTCCGGACGCCCATCCTCCGTCTGCTCTCGAACTGGCACCTCATCGCCGGCGCCATCGTCCTCGTCCTCGCCGCACGCGCGATGGTCGTCTACCCGTCGGCGTTCCTGCTCAACCGCACCCAGTCGAGCGAACACCTCCCGCGGAACTACCAGCACGTCGTCGTCTGGGGCGGCCTCCACGCCTCGATTCCCATCGCGCTCGTGCTGGGGCTCCCCCGCTCCGGCGGCCTCCTCACGCCCGCGCTGACGCAGACGCTCGAGTCGATGGTGTTCGGCGTCGCCGCGTTCTCGCTCGTCGTCCAGGGGTTGACGATGGGCCGACTGCTCGACCGTCTCGGGGTCGTCACCCGCTCGGAGGCCGATGAGCTGTACGAACTGCTCGTCGGGCGACGGCGTGCCGTCGAAGAGGCGCTCGCCGCCGCCGAGACCCTGTACGACAACGGCGAGATTCCCCGGGGCGTGTACGAGGACTTCGAGGCCGAGTACGGACAGGAGCAGTCCGACCTCGCCGAGACCATCGCGAAGCTGTTCGACCGCCACCCGGAACTCCGGACCGAACAGCTCCTGATGGGCGAACGGCGGGTCCTCGAACGGGAGAAGAGCGCGCTCATCGACGCCGTGCGCTCGGGGCTCATCGCGAGCGACGTCGGCGACCGACTCGCCGAGGAGGTCGACCTGAAACTCGACCGAATCCGGAGCGGGGAGAGTACCGTCGAGGAGGCCCAGGAGGGGTACACCGAGTTCTGGCGCGAGCGCGTCCGGGAGTCCGACCTCGATATCGAGGGGCCGGTCGGGGGGAACGAGGTGGCCGACGGGCGGACCGCCGGAGACGAGTGACCGTCGCTCCCCCGTGGAACCCCGGCGTCGTCCCGCACGTCACCGGCGCGCGCTGCTGGCGGCTCCGTCCGCCAGCGCCCAGCGTGCGAGGGACCGGTTCGCGGATCCGTCCGCGAGCCACCGGCGGACAGGTCCGCTGAGCCATCCACTCGCTCCCTGTGGTCACTCGTGGAGACCCCGGCTGGGGAGGGGGAGGCCTCTCACCGCCCTGGTCTCGTGTCTCTCTGCCGGGTCTCCGCGTTCGGGGCGCGCGTGACGGAGTGTTGCGTCCCGTCTCGCGACCACTCGCCCACCACCTATTGGGAACACTCACCCACCACGCATCCGGAACTTTGAAACGACTGAACGGCGGATGTGAGTCCAATGGCTTTTGAGGAGCTCTTGAACGACCCGGTCATCCAGAAGTACCTCCACGAACTGGTGGGACCGACGGGGATGCCGGTCGCCGCTGCACCGCCCGACGGGGAGGTGACCGACGAGGAACTCTCCGAGGAACTCGGACTGGAACTCAACGACGTCCGCCGCGCCCTGTTCATCCTCTACGAGAACGACCTCGCCTCCTACCGTCGGGTCCGCGACGAGGACTCGGGGTGGCTCACCTACCTCTGGACCTTCAAGTACGAGAACATCCCGGAGAACCTCGAAGAGGAGATGTACCGTCTGCTCGACGCACTGGAGGACCGCGAGGAGTACGAGCGGACCCACGAGTTCTACCTCTGTGAGGTCTGCTCGCTCCGGTTCGAGTTCGGCGAGGCGATGGACTTCGGCTTCGAGTGCCCCGAGTGTGGCTCCCCCCTCGAGTCGATGGAGAACGGCCGCCTCGTCGAGGCGATGAACCGCCGCATCGACGAGCTACGGGACGAACTCAACGTGGACGTCACCGGCTGATGGTCGTCCTCGCAACGAAGTGCTACGTGGCGGGCGACGCCCGCTCGCGCGCGCTCGACGGCATGAAGTCGATGCTCCGCGACGACCTCGGTGACCTCGACGTCGAGTGGACCCTCGGGGTCCGCGACGACGACTTCGTGAGCGTGACCGTCGAGGGCGAGGACGAGACGGTCGCCCGCAACCTCCTCCGGGAACGGTGGGGGGAGGTCCCGAGCGACGGCCGCCTCGTCGCGGGTGAGACCTACACCGGCACCCTCGACTCGTGGGACGACGACGGGTTCGTCCTCGACGCCGGGGTGGAGGTTCGGATTCCGACGGCCGAACTCGGCCTCGGCCCGGGGAGCGCTTCACAGGTCCGCGACCGGTTCGGCCTCGTCCAGCACCTGCCGCTGGAGTTCGTCTACGGCGAACCGTCCCGCCTGTCTGACGCCGAACGGGACCGCCTCTACGACTGGTCGCGCGGACAGGGACGCGTCAACGTCAACTCGACCACGAGAGGCGAAGCGCGCGCGACGGTCAACCGCGCGGGGCACGCACAGGACATCGTGACGGTCGAACGCCTCGGTCTCCTCGAACAGAGCATCGTCTGTGCGGCGGGGACCGACCCGCCCGGCCTCCTCGCGAGCATCGGGCAGTACCTTCCCGCGGAATTGAAGTGCGTCATCCCCTAAGAGCCGGGAACACCCGATGAACCGTCGCCACCTCCTCGCACTCGTCGGTCTCGCCGTCCTCTCTCTCACCGCCGGCTGTTTCGGTCCCGGCGCCATCTCCGCGGAGCAACTCGACCAGGAACCCGCGGAGCCGTACGAGTGGGACTCCGGACGCGACGTCCACATCGCCGTCCAGACCGACTCGTCGTTCCGCGCCGTCTACAACGTCTCCGGAGACAGTATCGAACTGTTCAGACGCGACGGATTCGGTGGGCGTAACCCGCTGAACGTCCGCGCGGTCCGGTACCGGTACCCGAACGGCACCGTCGTCACGGGTTCTGAACTCGAAGCGCGCGGCGGCGGCATCGACCGCACGCGGGAGGTCGTGACGGTCACGTTCCCCAATGGGACCGCCGCCGGCCAACTGGCGTTCACCGCCGGGGCGACGCCGAAACGGTTCAGCCTCCCGGTGTTCGTCGATGGGTCGTACGAGGTGGTGCTCCCGCCGGACCGCCGGGTCGACTTCCCGGTCTTCGGGACCGTCTCGCCGCGAGGGTCCACCACGGAAGTCGTCGACGGCCAGACCCACATCCGGTGGGAGGAGGTCACCTCGCGGGGCGTCACGGTCCAGTACTACCTCCAGCGTGACATCCCCATCTTCGGTGCCATCGCGGCCATCTCGCTCGTCGTCGGCTTCGGCGGCGCGTACTACTACAAGCGGCAGATAGACGAACTCCGCGAGATGCGCGAGGAGATGGGCCTCGACGTCGAGGTGGAGGAGAAGGACGACGGACCGCCGCCGGGGATGCGCTGACCCGCAGCGCGGCGCCGGCCGACGTGGCGTGGCAGTCGACCAGCGTAGAGTCGCGGCGCTGGCCGTTCGAACCGAACGTAGAACGGGAGAGACGCGGGACGCGAGGGAGAGAGAACACCCTCACAGATACCGACGACGCGGGAGTGGGGGAGAGGCGTCGTCGACTGCGGCTCGTCCCGTTCCGCCCGTGAGAGGTGACGTTGTGTACATATTTGTGATTGTTCGAGTGACCGCTGTCGACGGCGACTCTGTCGTGGATGTCGACGCTCTGTCCAGTTTCGCGCGTCGAAAACCGAATAACACTAGCTGTCACCGGAGAACTCACAAACTGTTTTCCCGGCGTGCTTGATACACGGGGGACGTGAGTCACACAGGCACCCCGCCCACGACCCCCTCGAGGTGTTCGGCTCCCCTCACCGCCGGCACCTCCATCCCCACCTATGACGGGCGAATCCGATAGCGGGGCGCACGAAGATGCTGTCGAGCAGCTCACCGAACTGGGCCTCGGGCTGTACGCTGCTCGGGCGTTCGTCGCGCTCACCGCCCTGTCGGGCGGCACTGCCGTCGAGGTGAGCCGCACGGCCGACGTCCCTCGAACCCGCGTGTACGACGCCGTCGAGGAGCTGTCGGAACTGGGCCTCGTCGGCGTCGAGGAGTCGACGCCGAAACGGTTCACCCCCGTCGGGACCGACGAGGCGGCCGACCGGTTTCTCGACGAGTACGAGACCCGGGTCGAGACGCTTCGTGCGGCCCTCTCGACGCTCGAAGCGGAACGTGACCGTTCCTGACACAGCCACCGAGGCTCCGGGTCGTCCGGTCACCGACAGGCGTGCGCGTCGAGCGTCCTCCCGTCGCCTCGTCCTTTTTATCGTCGGGTTCCTACGCCGGGTATGCGCGTAGCAATCGTGACCGTCGGGGACGAACTCCTCGCCGGCGACACGGTGAACACGAACGCGACGTGGCTCTGTGAGCGTCTCACCGACCGGGGCGTCACCGTCGAGCGCGTCACGACAGTCCCCGACCGCGTGGCCGACATCGCCCGCGTCGTCAACGAGTACCGCGCGGAGTACGACGCCGTCGTGGTCACCGGTGGCCTCGGACCGACGCACGACGACGTGACGATGGAGGGCGTCGCCGCGGCCGTCGGGCGGTCGGTCGAACAACACGACGAGGCGCTGGAGTGGCTCACCACGCACGGTGGCTACCAGGCCGGTGACCTCGTCGAGGGGACGACTCACCTCCCGAGCGGGGCGCGGATGCTCCCCAACCGGGAGGGGGTCGCACCGGGTGCCGTCGTCGAGTCGGTATACGTCCTGCCGGGCGTCCCGGCCGAGATGAAGACGATGTTCGAGGCCGTCGCGGAGGAGTTCTCCGGCGAGCGGACCTACACCGCGTTCGTCGAGACGCCCGACCCCGAGTCGTCGCTCATTCCGGTGATGGACGAGGTGCAGTCGGAGTTCCCGGTCAGGGTCGGGTCGTACCCCGGCGACTCCGTCCGGCTGAAAATCTCCGGAGCAGAGGAAGCGGCAGTCGACGACGCGGCCGCGTGGCTCCGCGAGCGGGTCACTGCGATGGAAGACGACGCGTGAATACGACTACCGGCCGAGGTAGAGCAGCCACGCGACGGTCACGAGCAGACTCGCGACGAGAACGACCGTCCCCGTCGCCCCGATGGGCAACGCCGTCTCTGCGGCCTCCTGCAGCACGATGGGGTCCATACTCGAACGGACCTGCCCGCCCCGCATAACCGTGGCGGTTCCGGTACGCGGCGCCGCCACACCCCGCGTCGACCCCGCGGCCTTTTGTCGGTCCTCTCGCTACACCCCGTATGCGCATCGGCGTCGTCGTCAACCCCATCGCTGGCCTCGGCGGCCGGGTGGGACTGAAGGGAACCGACGGGAAGGTAGCGGAGGCGCGCGCCCGCGGCGCCGAGCCGCGCGCCCCGGACCGGGCGCGCCGGGCGCTCGCCGAACTCGCTTCGCGTGCCCCCGACGCGACGCTCTTCACGTGGGGGGCGCCGATGGGCGCCGAGGCGGTCCGGGAGGCGGGGTTCGACCCGGCCGTCCTCGGCACCCCCGACGGGGACGACACGACGGCCGCCGACACCCACCGGGCCGTCCGCGCGTTCGTCGAACACGACGTCGACCTCGTGCTGTTCGTCGGTGGCGACGGCACCGCGGCGGACGTGGCCGAGGCGCTCTCGACTCCGAACGCGAACTCGGACCCGGACTCGAAGACGCCCATGCTGGGCGTTCCGGCCGGGGTCAAGGTGTACTCGTCGGTGTTCGCCGTCTCCCCGGAGGACGCCGCCGTCGTCGCCGCCACGTTCACGCGCGTCGAGGAGCGCGAGGTGATGGACATCGACGAGGACGAGTACCGGGCGGGCGAGGTCCACCCCGAACTCCGCGCCGTCGCGTGGGTCCCCGTCGCCGAAGACCTCCAGTCGTCGAAACAGACCGGCGGTGGGTCCGTCGAAGCGCTCGCCGAAGGCGTCGCACAGGGCACCCGTGAGGGCGTCACCTACGTCCTCGGACCGGGGAGTACCGTCGGCGCGGTCAAGCGGGCGCTCGGGTTCGAAGGCTCGCCGCTCGGGGTCGACCTCTGGCGCGACGGCGAGGTGCTCGTCCGCGACGGGAGCGAGGCGGAGATACTCGACGCACTCGGCGAGGAGAACGTCGTCGTCGTCTCGCCCATCGGCGGCCAGGGGTTCGTCTTCGGGCGTGGCAACCCCCAGCTGTCGCCGGCAGTCATCCGCCAGTGCGACGTTCAGGTCGTCGCCTCCCGGTCGAAACTCGACGACATCGGCGTCCTCCGGGTCGACACGGACGACCCCGACCTCGACGAGGACCTCCGCGGGTGGACGCGAGTCCGCGTCGGGCGCGTCGAACAGCGGATGATGGAGATCGTCTGACGCGCGGACGGACCGACCCGGCCGGGTCGGGGCGGTCCCGTGCCGAGCCTATCTGATATGCTCTCGCTCGAACCCTCCCTTACATCTAGTGTTGTATTATTGCTATACAGTGAAGATTAAGGTTGTTGAAGGGGAATGGGTGGACATATGGAGACGCGGAAGGTCCAGCGGCTCGGTCCGTCGACGCTCGCGATGACGCTCCCGGCGGAGTGGGCGAAGGAACACGGTGTCGAGAAGGGTGACGAGGTGTCGTTGCGGATGGGTGGCAAGGGAACGCTGACGGTGCTGCCCGAATCGGCGAACACGGAGGACTCGAAGGCGGTCATCCGTGCGGACAAACTGAACGCGAACGCGCTCGAGCGCGCCATCGTGGCTCAGTACGTCCTCGGTCGGCGTATCATCCACATCGAGAAGTCGGAGGGCGCGCTCGACTCCGAACACATCAACGCGGTGTACAAGGCGGAGACCCAGCTGATGGGTCTCGGCGTCATCGAGGAGACGCCCGAACGCATCGCTATCCGGTGTTCGGTCGACCCCGAGGACTTCACCCTCGACAACCTCCTCGAACGGCTTGAGAACACGGGGAGCACGATGCGCGGCGAGGCGGTCAAGGCGCTCGCACACGGCAACCCCGACCTCGCCCAGCGGGCCCTGAACCGCGAACGACAGGCGAACAAGATATTCGTCCTCCTGCTCAGACTCATCTTCACGGCGTACCAGAACCCGAGCCTGGCCCGTGCGGTCGGTCTGGAGGAGGGGTTCCCGCTCATCGGCTACCGCTCCGTCGCGAAGAACCTCGAACTCACCGCGGACAACGCCGAAGACATCGCGAACATCTGCCTGAACGCCGAGGACCACACGCTCGACGTCGACTCGGCGACGATGCGGCGCATCCGCGAGTTCACCGACCAGGTCGACGACGTGACGGCCACGGCCGTCCGTGCCGTCGTCGACAGGGACTACGACCTCACCATCGAGGTCCGCGACATGTTCCGCGCGCTCAAGGACCGCGAGCGTGAGATCCTCGACGACCTCCCGGAGATGGAGAACCAGAAGCTCCTGCAGGTCCGCGAGGTGCTCGTCAGCCTCCAGCAGACGGCCCAGTACGCGATGCGGAACGCCGAAATCGCGGCGAACCTCGCGCTCAACGAGGAGTCCGAGCACGTCACGCTCATCTGACTCTCGGTCAGCCCCGCCCGTGTTGGCGTCGCTATCCCGCAGTCGTCGCGACGACGAGAGCGAGCGAGACGACGGTGGCGGTGAGCAGGTAGCTCCCCACCGCGAGCGACGCCGGGCGCAACAGGTCACCCGCGCGTGCCTCGTGGAGGTCGACCGACGTGCGGAACGCCGAGAGGCGGACGAAGAGGACGAGCGCCGGGAGGAAGAACAGGAGCGCGGCGAGGACGAGGCCGACAGCGACGGAGACGACGTCGCCCGGAGCCGTCCCCGGGACGACCGCCGCACCACGCCGTTCGTGGACCCACGCGACGACGCGGAGCGTCGGCGCCATCCAGAGCCACGCCGCGAGGACACTGCAAGTCAGGTGGTAGGCGACGACGCGCCGGCGCGGGGTTCCGACCGAGTAGTACGGCCACGTCCACGGTGGCGTGAACCCGACGCCGACCCTCCACAGGAGCGGCAGCGTGAGGAGGCCGCCCGCGACACCGACGGGCAGCCAGAGACGGGCGTCACGGACGCTGAAGAGCAGCAGGTCGGGCCCCTCGAGGACGAGCGCGAACGAGACGAGCACCGCAGCCGCGTGGAGCGCGCGGACGGTCCAGCGTCTCATCGTTGTCGTCCCCTCGGGGTGACGACGGAAAGCGTGCCCGGTGACGAGCGACGGCCACCGGCCCGTGAGACGCGGTGTCGAATGAACTAAGTAGGCACTCGCGCTCCCCCAGAGTATGCAAGCGTCTGTCGGTTCGGACAAGGGAATCGGGTTCGCGGTGGTGCTGTCGCTCCTGACGGTCGTCGGTGCCGCGGTGATGCTCGCCGGCCCGGGACAGGTGACGAAGGCGTGGGGCTTCGCGCTGGCGATGGTCGCCGCGATGCTCGCAGTCGTCTTCACACAGCTGTACTGGTGAGCGCTGAAACTCCCCGCTGGTAGCGGACAGGTAACCGTTAAGAACGTCGCAGCCTAACCTCCAACGATGACTGAATACACCGAGGAAGAGCAGCGGATCGTCGCCTACCTGCGAGAGAGCGTCTCGTGCGGGGAGCGATACTTCCGCGCGAAGAACATCGCCGAAGCCATCGGACTCTCGGCGAAGCAAGTGGGGGCACGCCTGCCGACGCTCGCCGAGAAGTCCGACGAGGTCGAGATCGAGAAGTGGGGCCGCGCCCGGTCGACGACCTGGCGCGTCACCCCCTCCTGAGCCCTCGCTCGACGCCCGTCACGTCCCCCGCTTCTCTCTCTCCTCCGTCGGGACGATTCCGCGCTTTTTTACCGACGCCCACGGATACTCCTGTATGACAGTCCGTGTCCAGCGGACCTTCGAGTTCGACGCTCCAGGTGAGCGCGTCTGGGAGTTCATCTCCGACCCCGGAAAGCGTGCCGAGGCCATCAGCGTCGTCGAACGGTTCGACGTCTACGACGACGGCGAGCGAGCGACCTGGCACATCTCCCTGCCCATCCCCGTCATCAACCAGACGGCAGAGGTCGAGACGCGAGACGTCACCATCGAACCGCCGCGGTACGTCAAGTTCGTCGGCAAGTCGTCGGTGATGCGGGTGACGGGCGAGCACACCATCGAGGACCTCGTCGACGGCCGATGTCGCCTCCACAACGAGTTCGTCGTCGACGGACGACTCCCGGGCGTCGAGCGGTTCTTCAAGAAGAACCTCGACCGCGAACTCGACAACCTCGAACAGGCGCTCCGACGCGATCTG
>NZ_JBEPXO010000055.1:0-25025 GCF_041641895.1 Salinigranum sp.
GAAGTTGACGCCCGTGTAGACGGCCGCGTTCCCCTCGTCGTCGAGGTCGACGTCGATGCAGGGGATGATTCGCTTCGTGAGCATTCGTACCAGAGAGTCACCGGGACCGGGTTTGACGGTTTCGTCTGCGGTGAGTCTTCGAGCCGGTCGTCGCCCGGACGTTCAAGTACGAAGACGTGGCCAACCCTGTCCGCGACGGAGCCGATGACCTGACACCGACCACGGCGCGTCCTGCGGAGCGCGGTCCAGCGAGTCGTGACGACCCTGCGACCGTCGTGTTCGCCCCAGTTCACTCACGCCAGCCGGTACACCCGCGCCTCCCACGGCCGGAGCGTCTCCCGTTCGACGCGCGTCGAGTCGACGTCGTAGTTCGAAATCAGCACCGCCTCGGCGTCCCCGGCCACACTCGCAGGCGGTTCGAAGTCGGTCGGCGTGCTTCCGAAGTTCAGCACCGTCAGCGTCTGTTCCTCGACGTCGCCGTCGTCGTCCCGCAGCGTCCGCGTGAAGACCCACAGCCGGTCGTGGTCCGGGAGGAGGAGGTCGTACGAGCCGTAGAGGAGGACGTCCTCGTCGTGGCGCAGCGAGATGACGTCGCGGTAGTAGTGCCAGACGGAGTCGGGGTCCGCCCGCTCGGTGGCGACGTTCACCTCCCCGTGGTTGGGGTTGATCGGAATCCACGGCTCGCCGTCGGTGAAGCCCGCGTTCGGCCCCGCGTCCCACTGCATCGGTGTCCGCGCGTTGTCCCGCGACCGGTACCGGACCAGGTCGAGGAGGTCGTCGTCGCTGGTGAACCGACCCGTGCGTTCGAGTTGCTCGACGTTCCTGAGCGTGTCGACGTCGCGCACCTCCTCGAGCGAGGTGAACGGGTAGTTCGTCATCCCGATTTCCTCGCCCTGGTAGATGAACGGCGTGCCCTGCAGGGTGTAGAGTAGCGTCGCGAGCAGCGTCGCCGACTCGCGTCGGAACTCGCCGTCGTCGCCGAAGCGCGACACCATCCGTGGTTCGTCGTGGTTGTTCAGGTACAGCGAGTTCCACCCCTCGCCGTCGAGTCCCTCCTGCCAGCGCGAGATGGTCGTTTTCAGCTCCCGCACGCCCCAGTCGGCCTTCGACCAGCGATTGCCGTCGGGGCCGAAGTCGAGGCGCATGTGGTCGAAGTTGAACGCCATGTTCATACCGTCGCCGTCCTCGCCGAGGAACTGCCGCGCCTCGTCGACTGTCAGTTCGACCATCTCCCCGACGGTCATCGCGTCGTCCGGGACGGCCTCGTCGTGGATCTGTCGGACGTACTCGTGGACACGCGGACCGTTGACGAACTTGTCCGCCCCGCGGACGATGGCCGTCTCGTCCTCGCCGTCGGGGAGACCGTCGGGCTTGGAGATGAGGTTGATGACGTCCATGCGGAAGCCGTCGATGCCCTTGTCGAACCACCACTCCATCATGTCGAACACCGCCTCTCTGACCCGGGGGTTGTCCCAGTTGAGGTCCGGTTGGCGCTCGTCGAAGATGTGGAGATACCACTGCCCGCGGTCCTCGTCGAAGGTCCACGCCGACCCCCCGAAGAACGACTCCCAGTCGTTCGGCGGTCGCTCGCGGGCGTCCCGTGGGAGGCCGTACTCGGCGGGGTCGTACAGACCGTCCTCGTACTCGGACTCGGGGACGGTCTGGCCGTCGCGCCAGATGTAGAAGTCCTCGTACTCGGGGTCGCCGGCCCGCGACCGCTGGAACCACTCGTGTTCGTCGGAGGTGTGGTTCACCACGAGGTCCATGACGAGCCGCATCCCGCGGTCGTGCAGTCCCGCTATCAACGCTTCCAGGTCGTCCATCGTTCCGAACGTGTCGAGAATCGCTCGGTAGTCGGAGACGTCGTAGCCGTTGTCGACGTTCGGCGACTCGTAGACCGGGCAGAGCCAGACGACGTCCACGCCGAGCGAATCGAGGTAGTCGAGTTTCTCGACGACCCCCTGCAGGTCGCCGACGCCGTCGCCGGAAGTGTCGTTGAAGCTTCGGGGGTAGACCTGGTAGACGACGGCCTCCTTCCACCACGCTCGTTCGTCGTCGGGGACAGTCATTACACGAACTCGATAACGGGTTTCCTTTTCTCCATCGGTCCGTGGGGACCGTGCGACTCGCGCACACGCCGCCGGTACGTCCGCGGCCTAGCGCTCGTGGTAGTAGACCCGTGCCTCCCACGGCTGCAGACGGAGGTCACCCGCTGCGAGTTCGGCCTCGACGTCCGCGTCGGCGTTCGTGTCCGCGCCGTCTCGGTCGTAGTTCCCGATGAGGAGCGTGGCGTCGTCGCTCGTGACCGCGTCCGGGAGGCCGACGGCGACTTCGCCGTCGGAGAAGTTCAGGGCGACGAGAAGCTGTTCGGTCCCCGCGTCGGTCTCGAGCGTCCGGGTGTACACCCACACCGTGTCGTCGTCGGGGAACAGCGGCTCGTACGCGCCGTAGACGACGACATCGTACTCCGACCGGAGGCTGATGAGGTCGCGGTAGTAGTGCCAGACGGAGTCGGGGTCCGCCCGCTCGGTGGCGACGTTCACCTCCCCGTAGTTGGGGTTGACCGCGATCCACGGCTCGCCGTCGGTGAAGCCCGCGTTCGGCCCCGCGTCCCACTGCATCGGCGTCCGTGCGTTGTCACGACTGTTCGCACGGACGGCCTCCTTCACCGCGTCGTACGACGCCACCTCACCCTCCTCGATGGCGGTCCGGAGCGGGTTCAGCGTGTCCACGTCGCGGAACTCGTCGAGCGAGTCGAACGGGTAGTTCGTCATGCCCAGCTCCTCCCCTTGGTAGATGTACGGGGTTCCCCGGAGCGTGTGCAACAGCGTCGCGAGCAGCGTCGCCGACTCGCGGCGGTACACACCGTCGTTCCCGAAGCGCGAGACCATCCGCGGCTGGTCGTGGTTGTTCAGGTACAGCGAGTTCCACCCCACCTCCTTCAACCCCTCGTCCCAGCGGTTGAACACCGCCTTCAGCTCCGAGAGCGCCCACTCCTCGTGCTCCCAGAGGGCGTCGCCGCGGTCGAGCAGCATGTGCTCGAAGTGAAACAGCATCGAGAGGCCGTCCTCGTCGGGGTC
This sequence comes from Salinigranum sp., assembly GCF_041641895.1. NCBI lineage: Archaea > Methanobacteriati > Methanobacteriota > Halobacteria > Halobacteriales > Haloferacaceae > Salinigranum > Salinigranum sp. Next base: position 3,081 of record NZ_JBEPXO010000055.1, read on the forward strand.
GAGGTACCGGCGCGCGTGCTCCATCGGCACCTCCGAGCCGAGCATCTCTCCGACCGTGAGGTGGTCACGGTCGAGCACCCGGTCGTTCATCTCCGAGAGGAACTCGTGGACGCGCGGCCCGTTCGTCGATTGGGACATCGCGCCCCGGAACGGGTCGTCGGGGTCGTTCGGCAGTCCGTCGGGCTTGGAGACGAGGTTGATGACGTCCATGCGGAAGCCGTCGATGCCCTTGTCGAACCACCACTCCATCATGTCGAACACCTCCTCGCGTACCTGAGGGTTCTCCCAGTTGAGGTCCGGTTGCTTGACGTCGAAGAGGTGGAGGTACCACTCCTCGCGCCCCTCGTCGTAGGCCCACGCGGGCCCGCCGAAGAACGACTTCCAGGCGTTCGGCGGCGCCTCCCCCTCGGGTCCGTCGGCGGCCGACCACGACACCTCGTCGGCGTCGCGCCCCTCGCGCCACCAGTAGAAGTCCTCGTACTCTCCCTCTCGTGCCCGCGACCTGACGAACCACTCGTGCTCGTCGGAGGTGTGGTTCACCACGAGGTCCATGATGAGTTTGATGTCGCGGTCGTGGAGCGCTTCGAGCAGCGCCTCCCAGTCGGCCATCGTCCCGAACTCGTCCATGATGGCGCGGTAGTCGCGGATGTCGTAGCCGTTGTCGGCGTTCGGCGAGTCGTACACCGGGCAGAGCCAGACAACGTCCACGCCGAGGTCGTCGAGGTAGTCCACCTTCTCGACGACTCCCGGGATGTCGCCGATACCGTCGCCGTCGGTGTCGTTGAAGCTTCGCGGATAGATCTGGTAGACGACCGCCTCCTTCCACCACTGGCGGTCGAACGCGTCGGTGGCCATGCGCGGGGCGACACGGTCGACCCACTTAGCTGGTGGGGGGACCTTCCGACCACGGGTTCCGGTGGCCCCCGGAGACCCGGACGGGTCCGCCGCGCGGCAGATTCCCCCCCTGTTTTTGTATCTCGGCGCGAAGCAGTCTCGTATGGACGACCACGACCACGGACACGGAGACGGAGACGGAGACGACCACGGACACGGGGAGGAGGACGGACGCGTCACCTCGCCGATGCAGGCGTTCTCGTCGTCGCAGGTGGGCATCGGCCTCGCAGTCCTCGTCGTCGGCCTCGTCGTCGTGTTCGGGATTCCGCTGCTCGCGGCCTGACCCGAGCGACTCGGCGACCCCGTTCTCTCGCCTGCCAGCATCGCCAGCGCCGACGCCTTCGTCGGGGCTAGCCGACTCACGCCGAGCGAACCGTTATCTCGGCGGCCGACCTGACGTGACTGATGACTTACTCGACGTCACGTCCGGGCTTCACCGCGCAGCACCGCCGCGTCGGAAGGGCGGCGGCGTGGGGCGTGTTCGTCCTCATGTTCGTCTACGCGGTCACGACGGGGCTGGGCTTCCGCTCGCTCGAATCGCCGCAAGACCCGATCGGCGACCCGTACTTCACCGTCATGGAACTGCTCATCGTCGTCATCGCCCCACTGCTCGTCGTCACGATGGTCGCAGTCCACGGGTACGCCACACCGGCGACCCGGCTGTACAGCCTCACGGCGCTTGTCTTCACGACCGTCCTCGCCTGCATCACGGCGTCCGTCCACTTCGTCGTCCTGACCGTCGGTCGGCACGTCGCGGCGACGGGCGAACCGTGGGTCCCGCTGTTCTTCTCGTTCACCTGGCCCTCCGTCGTCTACGCGCTGGACATCCTCGCGTGGGACCTGTTCTTCGGCCTCTCGGTGCTGTGTGCGGTACCCGTCTTCGACGGTGACGGCCGACTGGAGCGTGCGGTACGTCTCCTCCTGGTCGTCAGTGGCGTCCTCAGCCTCGCGGGCCTGCTCGGCGTCCCGCTCGCGGACATGGGGGTCCGGAACGTCGGCGTCGTCGGCTACGCGGTGGTCGCCCCGGCGGCGTTCCTCCTCGTCGGTGTCCTGTTCGGACGGACCCCGCCCGCTCCCGACGAGACTGGGCAGACTGACGAGCCCCCGTCGGCCGTCTGACTGGTGACCGATGGCCGATGGCCGATGTCCGACGGACGGTCACGTTCGGCGACGTCCCCGGAAGCCGTCACTCCAGTTCCCGGGTGAGGACGTTCCGCAGGTCCCGAATCTCCTCGTAGCCGTACGAGAGCCTCCCGCCGTCGACGTCGAGCGTCAGCGTCCCGTCGCTGGTCGACTCCCCCACTTCGGCGACTGGCGCGACGCCGTCGAAGCGTGCTCGTACCCGACCGGGGGAGGTCGTCTCGACAACCGCACGACCCGGAGTCTCTTCGAAGCAGTCGAACGTCGAGTCGATTTCGGCGTCGACGCCCGCGTCGCGCCCGACCATCTCCGCGAGCGTCACCGCGAGGCCGCCGTGGCTCACGTCGTGGACCGCGAGCGTCGACTCCTGTGCGGCGACGTCGGCGAGCGCCTCGACGACCGCCGTGGGGTCGCTCGGCAGTGCCGGGAACCGGTCGCTGCCGCCGAACTGCGCGAGGAGTTCGGAGCCCCCGAGGCCCGTCCCGCTCGCACCGACGACGAGGAGCGTCCCCTCGCCGGCGACCCGGGCCGGAGGGGCGTCGTACGAGTCGGAGACGCCCACCATCGCCAGCGTCGGCGTCGGCGGAATCGGTCCCGACACGGAGTCGTTGTACAGCGAGACGTTGCCGCCGACCACCGGGACCGAGAGCGTCCGGCACATGTCGGCGAGGCCGTCGACGATGCCGCGGAAGCCGCCGTACACGTCGGGCTTCTCCGGGTTGCCGCCGTTGAGACAGTCGACGGCGGCGAGGGGGCGAGCCCCCTTCGCCGCGAGGTTCGTCGCGTTCTCGAGGGCGACGGCGCGGGCGCCGTCGTACGGCGCGGCGCTCGTCCAGTTGGGGTCCGCCCCGGCCGAGATGGCGAGGCCCTTCCCCGCCTCCCTGACGGCCACGAGCGCGGCGTCGTCGCCCGGTCTGACCGAGGTACGATTGCCGACCTCGTGGTCGTACTGTCGGTAGACCCACCGCTTCGACGCCGTGTTCGGACTGCCGACGACGGCCTCGAACGCCTCGGCCAGGTCGACGGCCGGCCGGTCGACGTCGGCCGTCTGCGGGGTGGTCGAGTCGAGGTCGTTCATCGGCGCGCCGTCCGCGAGGAACGCCGGCGGGACGTCGACGACGGTTTCGCGCCCTCGCGGCTCGTCGCCGCTCGGGTCGTCCGCGGCGCTTCGCGCCTCGCTCCCCTCGAAGGTGCAGACGTAGTTGCCGTCGGTGACCTCGCCGATGACCGAGCAGCCGAGGTCGTATCTGTCCGCCAGTTCGCGGACGCGCTCGACGTCCTCCGGCGCGACTTCGTAGCACATCCGCTCCTGTGACTCCGCCAGGAGAATCTCCAGGGCGTTCATGTTCGGTTCGCGCTGGTGGACACGGTCGAGTTCGATGTGTGCGCCCAGCCCACCCTTCGCGACGAGTTCCGAGGAGGCCCCGCCCAGTCCGGCGGCACCCAGGTCGCGTGCGGCCAGCACGAGGCCCTCGGCGACGAGCGCCTCGTTACACTCGATGAGGAGCTTCTCGGCGTAGGGGTCACCCACCTGCACGGCGGGACGGTCCTCCGTCTCGGCGTCCTCGCTCAGGTCCTCGCTGGCGAAGGAGGCGCCGCCGAGACCGTCTCTGCCCGTCGCGTTGCCGACGAGGACGAGCTTGTTCCCCGGCGACTGAGCCTCCGCGGTGACGAGACGGTCGGGGGTGAGCAGTCCGACACACGCGACGTTCACGAGCGGGTTGCCCTCGTAGTCGGGGTGGAAACAGACGCTCCCGCCCACCGTGGGGACGCCGATGCAGTTCCCGTAGTGGCTGATGCCCTCGACCACCCCTTCGAGGAGGTACCGCGAGTGCTCGCGGTCGAACGGGCCGAAGTACAGCGAGTCGGCCAGCGCGATCGGGTACGCCCCCATCGACAGCGTGTCGCGGACGATGCCGCCGACGCCCGTCGCGGCACCGTCGAACGGGTCGACGTACGAGGGGTGGTTGTGGCTCTCGATGCCGAGGGTGACGTAGACGTCCTCGTCGCCGTCGGTTGGAAGCGCGACGACGGCGGCGTCGTCGCCGGGGCCGACGACCACCTGGTCTCCCTCGCTGTCGAACGCGGTGAGGAGGGGCCGTGACGACCGATAGGCGCAGTGTTCGCTCCAGAGGTTCTCGAAGAGTGCGGCCTCGGCCGCCGTCGGCTCACGGCCGAGTTCGCGCTCGACGATGGCGCGGTCCGAATCGCGAAGGCTCATTCACTCCCCTGTCTATCCTGTCCGCATTAATGCGTTTCTGTATGCACGTTCGTGGATATGCGAGGCGCCGTGGTCGGTCTCCGACGGGAGTGGAGTCGCGGCCGCCGTCGCACCTACCCCACCCGGGCGACGAGGAACTATGTCGGCCGCGGCCGTCGCTCGGGCCATGGCCATCGACACCAGCCGACAGCTGTACGACGCCGACGCCACCGGGTGGCAGCGCGGCCTCTACGACGACGTCCAGGCGACCCTCCGTGCGCCCGTCGTCAACTGGATCTTCCGGACGCTCACCGCGAACGAACCCGCGCTCACGCGGTACCTCTGGGGACAGCTCAAACCTGTCTTCGAGACGCGGCTGTGTGGCGAGACCTGCGTGGCCTACCGTACCGCGGTTCGCGACCCGTTCGACGGCCTGCCCCGCTACCGGGCTACCGACCTCGACCTCGACCCGTGGGCCTGGCGCGAACTCCGCGGCCAACTCCGGACGTTCGACACCGTTGTCCCGCGACTCGCCATCGCGTTCGAACTCGTCTACCGGTCGCTCCACGACGACCCCGTGGGAACGGACCCACGGTCTGACGAGACGGCGACCGCCCCGCTCCCGGCCTGGCTCGACGGCGAACGCGGCCTGACTCCGACGATGGCGGCGTTCGACGACTTCGACCCGGCGGTCGAGGAGACGGTCCGGGCGGTGCAGGCGTTCCACGGCTTCGACGAGGGGCTCCCCTCTGTCTACCGTTGTCTGGTCCAGTGGCCCGACGCCTTCGCCCGGCTGTGGACCGACCTCGAACCGCACCTCGACTCGCCGGCGTTCGAGACGGCGTGTGCGGCCGCCCGCGGCGTCACGGTCGACCTCGTCGAGTCGACGCCGTACCTCCCACAACTGTCGCCCGACGCGCTCCGGGCCGCGGGGTTCGACGACGGGGTCGTCTCGCCGCTCCGCTCGCTCTTCGACGACTTCGCCCGCGGACCGGTCGAGACGGTCCTCCCCGCCGTGCCGCTCGTCGCGGCGACGGTCGGAGTGGGATTCACCGGCCCCTGACGCGCGGGTGCTCGCTCCCGGCTCACACCGCCCGCGCCAGGGCGAGCGCCGCGTCCAGTTCCACCGGCCCCTCGTCGGCGAGGCGGTCGAGGAGTCGCTCGACGCGGTCATCGCTCGGGGTCCGTCCGGCGCGTTCGAGTAGTCTGCGTGCGCCGCCGCGTCCCGTGTTCGCTCCGAACACCAGCGTCCGGGTCCCCCCGAACCGCGCCGGGTCGTACGGCTCCATCGCGCTCGGTTCCTCCAGCATGGCCGCGACGTGGATGGGCGACTCGTGTTCGTGGACCGCGTCGCCGAGGACGGCCTTCCGGGGGTCGACCGACTCGTCCAGCGCGGCGAGGACGTCGCGGCAGACGGGGACCAGCTTTCGAACGTCGAGGCCGACGTCGGTTCCCTCGTCGAGCGCGGCCGCGACGACCAGCTCCTCGAGCGCCGTGTTGCCCGCCCGCTCGCCGAGCGATGCGACCGACACGTCGGCCCGCCCCACGCCACAGTCGGCGGCGACGAGGGCGTTGGCCGTCGCACAGCCGAGGTCGTCGTGGAGGTGGACGCCCGTCCGTGAGAGGTCGACCGTCTCACCCACCGCGTCGAGGAACTCCCGGGTCGACCGCGGCGTGGCGGTGCCGACGGTGTCGGCGAGGCTCACGAACCGGGCGTCGCCGAACCGCTCCACCGCCGCGGCGACGACGGCCGGCGGCGTGCGGAACGCGTCGACGAAGGTCAGCGTGGGCGCCGCCCCGCCGTCGTGGACGGCGTCGACGGCCGCCCGCATCGCAGTCAGCATCTCCGTCCGCGTCTTCCCCACCGTGTGTTCGAGGTGTAGCGTCGACAGCGGTCCGAACACCTCGACGACGTCGGCGCCCGCGTCGAGTGCCGCGTCGACGTCGCCCGGGACGGCACGGGCGATGGAGACGACGGCCGCGTCGCAGTTGGCGGCGGCCCGTTCGACCGCCGTCGCGTCGGGGTCGCCCGCGGCGGCGAAGCCGACCTGGACGTACTCGAGGCCGAGTCGGTCGAGCGCCCGCGCGGCTCTCGTGCGCGCCTCCACACCGTACGACCGCCCCGGCATCTGTCCGCCCTCCCGGACGGTCACGTCCTGCAGGTGCATCCGGTCGACGTACGGCCACCCGGGTGAAACGGTTTCCCCCGTCGGACGAATCGGGTCACTCGGCGCTCGTCGCCAGTGAGGACGGCGACACCGAGTGGGTCGGGCCGCGGACCTACTGCGCGGAGGCCGTCCGGCGCCTCGAAGCGGTCGTCGCCGACGACTTCTGCTAGCTCAGGCCGGCGTCGGTCCAGCGAGCGTTTCAGTGATGCCAACGCCTTTGGGACTGACGGTACCACCTCCTCCCCGATGTTGCCCTCCAGCACCGACCTCGGCTCGAACGACGAGCGCCAACTCAGCTCCCGGTCCGAACGGTCGATGCTCGCTCGCTGGATCGACGACGTCCTCTACTACGGGTTCGCTCAGGTGACGGGACTCGGCCTCCTCGCCCTCTGGACGGTCCTCCAGACGCCGTACGTCGACCTGGTTGTCAAGACGGCCGCCGTCGTCGCCTACCCCGCGACGATGCTCGCCATCGGGACGTTCCGGTCCGGCGTCCTCTCGACCGGCCGACCGTGGCCACGGCTCGAGACCCGACGGCTCGGTACCGGCGAGGGGTACCAGGCGTACCTCACCCGCGCCGTCTACGTGTCGACGGCGCTCCTCCTCGGGACGTACGGCGCGGCGCTCGTCGCACTCGTGGCCGACGCGACCCTGCTCGCTCTCCCGATCGCCGCCGCCCTCGCCGTCGGAAGCATCGCCCTCTTCCCGCACCTCACTGTTCCCGACCGCCGCCGGCAAATCGCTCGCGGTGCGTACTACCTCGTCGGCCTCGGCGTCGCGTTCGCCCTCTCGACCCCGCTCGACGTCTCGGTCGGCGACCCGCTCACGGTCGCCTACTTCGCCGTCCTCGGCGTGCTCGCGGTCTACGACCTCTCCAGTCGCGGGTGGCGAAACGTCGCCGACGTCCGGTGACTCCGCCCCGGCCCGACGCCGACGAGGGATTTCGACACTCCTATATCGAGCCGCGGACTCACCCACGAGTAATGGACGAGTCACGCATCTGGGGTTCCCTCGGCGTCCTGCTCGCCGTCGCGGGCCTCGCGGTCATCGCGCTCGACAACGAGTTCCTCACGGCGCTCAGCGAGGGCCACGTCGGCGAACCGATCGTCTTCTACGTCGTCGGCGTCGCGCTCGCCGTCCTCGTGACGATTGTCATCATCGCACCGAGCATGACCGCCGGTCGGTGAGCGCGACGGACCGAGGCGCTTTTTTACTGACCAACACAATCTCAGTTCGTGTTATCGGTCGAGTTGCACGCACACTCCGCGCTGTCGTACGACGGGCGCGACCCCATCGAGGACCTGCTCGAACGCGCGCAGGCGGCCGACCTCGACGCGCTCGCCGTCACGGACCACGACGAGATCGACGCGAGCCTCGACGCGGCTGCCGTCGCCTCCGACTACGGCCTCGTCGGCATCCCGGGGATGGAGATCTCCTCGGCCGCCGGCCACGTCCTCGCGCTCGGCGTCACTGAACTCGTGCCCGCCGACCTCCCGTTCGACGAGACGCTCGACCGTATTCGTGACCTCGGCGGCATCGCCATCGTCCCTCACCCGTTTCAGACGTCTCGGCACGGCGTCGCCCGACACGTCTCGGAGGCGCAACTCGCGACGGCGGACGCCATCGAGGTGTACAACTCGCGGCTCCTGACGGGCCTCGCCAACCGGAAGGCCGGTCGGTTCGCCGAGGAGCACGGCCTCCCGATGACGGCCGGGAGCGACGCGCACATCGCGGAGATGGTCGGCCGCGCCGTCACCGAAGTCGACACGGACGAACGGACCCCGGACGCGATTCTCGACGCCATCTGTGCGGGCGAGACGAGCGTCGTCGGCCGGCGGACCCCCTGGCGCGTCTCCATCCAGCAGGCGCTCTCGGGGGTGCCGCGCCGGGTGAAACACACCGTCCTCGACGCCCTCTGAGGCCACGGATGAGCACGTGGAGACGGCGGTGACCCGCGACGCCCTCCGGGGGACGTCCGCCGAACGCGTCCGAACGGCGCTCTCCACGGCGGACCCGCTCCCCGGCACCGGCGGGTTCGCCGGGGCGCTCGACACGGACGTGACGCTGACCGACGGCACCGTGACCGGGGGTCGTGGTGGCCGCGTCGTCTGCGACGTCCTCGGCCGGGAACCGGTCTTCGTCGAGCCGTCGGGTGGGAACGGGGCGGCCCGCTGGCGCTTCGACCCCCGACGCCTCGACGACCCGCGACTCGTCGAGGCGGGCTGTGTCGTCGACCTCGCCACGGCCAGGGAGACGCGCGTGTGGACGCTTCCGGACCCCGCTCCCGAGACGGACCGCGACGCCGCCGTCGAGGCGGTCCGGGAGGCCGTCCTCGATTCCGTCCGCGCCGTCTCGTCCGACGACCTGGCCGTCGCCTTCTCCGGGGGCGTCGACTCCGCGCTCGTCGCCAGCAGCGTCGACGCCCCCTGTTACGTCGCCGGCTTCCCCGACTCCCACGACGTGGCGGCCGCCCGCGCGGCCGCCGCCGCGATGGACCGCGACCTCCGCGTCGTCTCCCTCTCGCACGACGATATCGTCCGTGCCGTCCCCGACGTCGTCCGCGCCACGGGGCGGACGAACCCGATGGACGTCGGGATTGCACTCCCGCTCTACCTGGTCGCCGAGCGCGCCCGGGCGGACGGTTTCTCGCGACTGGCGGTCGGGCAGGGGGCGGACGAACTGTTCGGCGGCTACGCGAAGGTCGTCTCCCCGGCCGAGGACCCCCGCGTCGACGCCGACACAGTCCGCGGTGCCCGCCGCGAGACTGTCGAGACGCTCCCGCGACAACTGCCCCGCGACGTCCTCACGCTCCGTGCGGCGGGCGTCGAACCCGTCGCGCCGTTCCTCCACGACCGGGTAGTCGCGGCCGCGCTCGCGCTCCCCGCCGACCTGCTGGCGACTGACGAGGAGCGGAAGGTCGCCCTCAGACGCGCCGCCGAGGGCGTGCTGCCGCCCGACGTCGTCGGTGCCGACAAGAAGGCGGTCCAGTACGGGAGCCTCGTCTCGCGCGAACTCGACCGACTGGCGCGACAGGCGGGCTACAAGCGGCGCATGGACGACCACGTGGGCCGGTACGTCCGGTCGCTGGTGGACGGTGACGGCTGAGGGTCAGGCGGGGACCGCACCGAACAGCGACGCCACCCCGGCGACTTCGGCGAGGAGCACCGCGCCGACGACGATACCGACGACCCCGGCGGCGGTCACCAACAGGCGGCGCCCCCACGTGTCGAGCGCGTGCCCCCAGACCGCCGAGACGGCCGCCATCGTCGCCACCGACAGCACGGAGAACCCGCCGAGGAACGCGAGCGCGTTGTCGAGCGACGGGGCCGTCGCGACGAGGGCGACGACCAGCGCGCCGCTCCCTGCGAGCCCGTGGACGGCACCGACAGCGAACCCACCTCGGTCGAGTGAGCGGTGGGCGGCCTCGTGGTGAGTGTGGTCGTGTACGGCCGCGTCACCGTGGTCGTCGCCGTGGGTGTGCCCGTCGCCGTGGACGTGCGGGTGTTCGTGCGACTCGTCTCCGTGGTGGTGCTCCTCAGGGGCCGTCGTGCGGTGCGTGTGTGCCCCCCCGACGAGCAGCGAACCGACCCCGAGGTGTCCGTGGTCGGCTTCCTCGTCGTGGGAGTGACGCAACGCGACGATCTCACCCAGGAGGAGCCGGACGCCGAGGGCGACGAGGAGGAACCCCACGACGCCCTCGACGACGGTGAAGACGACGTCCGGGAACTGGACGCCGAGGAGGAGAAACGCGAGACCGACGACGGCGACCGGAATCGAGTGCCCGACGCCCCACGACGCGCCGACGAGCGCGGGCCGCTTCCGTTCACTGTCGACGAGCGCGGCGACGGCTGCGACGTGGTCGGTCTCGACGGCGTGACGGACGCCGAGGAGTCCACCGGCGACGAGCGCAGTAACGAGAGACATCGTTCGTGGGTTGCGAGGCGGACACTTAACCTACCGGGTCGTGGACGAATGTTGCGGAATCACCGGATCACCGGGGATTTCTCCCACTCGCCACCGCGACCGCCTCGGTTCCCAGGTCGCGGACGTCGTCGTCGACAGTCGCCGCCCGGAGGTCCGCCGGTGTGTACCAGTCCCACGCCGAGGCCGGCACTTCGTCTTCGGCGGGGTCCATCGCCCGGGAGTCGACTGTCGCGAAGAACACGTGGTCGATGTGCTGGTGGCCGACCTGGTCGCCGTAGCGGTTGACGTCGGCGAGCATCAGGTGTCGCGGCCGGGGGATGGCCCGCGACGTCTCCGAGGCGATGTCGTCGTGGGCCGTGAGGAGCGTGGGTTCCAGCCCCGTCTCCTCGCGCGCCTCGCGCAGGGCGGCCTCGTGAGGGAGTTCGTCGCGGTCGATGTGTCCGCCGGGGGGTAGGCGGATACCGAGGCGCGGATGCTCGTGGAGGGCGGTCGCCCCGTCGTGGACGAGGTAGACCGTCGCGGTGAAGTGTCGCGTCGTCTCCATGCCCGGACGTTCGCCGGGGTGGGTTTGTGCGTTTCCGTTCTCTCCCCTCCCCGTCACCAGCTCCGGAGGCCGACGGCGATGACGAGTGCGAGCGCCGTCGTCACCACCCCGATGCCGATGGTGTTGTTGAACGCGGCGCCGTCGACGGTGTAGACGAAGGGCGACGCCAGCGTCCACAGGCCGACGAGGACGAGGAGCCACGCGGCGTACTCGGGGACGCGGTCGACGTCGGACTCGGTGCTCATGCCTACTGGTGGGTCGGCCGGACGGCAAAACAGTTCCGACCGGGGAGACGTTCCGGAGACGGTGACGCTCCCTGCACTACCGGGTCGACGTGAACGCGACGTCGACCCGTGAGGGAGTGGCCGACGACGATGACGTACGCTCCTTCGGGTGCGTTCGGCGACGAGAACGGGGACGGCGCGGTCTAGCCTAGGGAACCTGAACCTGCTCTTCAGCCTCGAGCAGTTCGTGGTAGCGGTTCCGGATGGTGACCTCGGAGATGTTCGCCACCTCCGACACCTCCGACTGGGTGACCTTCTCGTTGGTCAGGAGGGAGGCGGCGTACACCGCGGCGGCCGCGAGGCCGACGGGGGACTTGCCCGAGTGGATGCCCGCTTCCTTGGCGTTCTGCAGGAGCTGGCGAGCGCGCCGCTCCGACTCGTCGGAGAGGTCCAGGTCGCTCGCGAACCGGGGGACGTACTGCTCGGGGTCGGCGGGTTTGATCTCGAGCTTGAGCTCACGGACGACGTAGCGGTAGGTGCGGGCGATTTCGTCCTTCTCGACGCGGGAGACGGCGGTGATTTCGTCGAGCGAGCGGGGGGTGCCGGCCTGTCGGGCAGCGGCGTACAGCGAGGCAGTCGCGACGCCCTCGATGCTCCTCCCGGGGAGGAGGTCGTCCTGGAGTGCGCGGCGGTAGATGACCGACGCCGTCTCGCGGACGCTGTCGGGGAGACCGAGCGCCGAGGCCATGCGGTCGATTTCGCCGAGTGCCTGCTTGAGGTTGCGCTCCTTCGAGTCGCGGGTGCGGAAGCGCTCGTTCCAGGTGCGGAGGCGCTGCATCTTCTCGCGCTGGCGCGAGGACAGCGAGTTGCCGTACGCGTCCTTGTTCTGCCAGCCGATGTTGGTCGACAGCCCCTTGTCGTGCATCATGTTCGTCGTGGGCGCGCCGACGCGGGACTTCTGGTCCTTCTCGCTGGCGTCGAACGCACGCCACTCGGGACCGTGGTCGATTTCGTCCTCCTCGACGACGAGGCCACAGTGTTCACACACCGTCTCGCCGTGTTCGGTGTCGGTCGCGAGAGGACCGCCACACTCGGGACAGTGGAGTGACTCGTCTGTCGTCGCGGACTCGTCTTCGGTTTCGTTCTCGTTCTCGCCCGTACGCGCGCGTGCGCGGGCCTGCTCTCGGTCGTAGCTTCGGACGGATTCAGTCATTGGTTGGGGGGTGGGGGAGAAGTGACTGCGGGGTGGTCTTTGTCGATATACTGATACGGATTGACGTCACTTAAATCTACTCATTTTGTCTCTCACGCAGAAAGGTGAAAAATAGCACACGGTACGGTTCAGACGGCGCACGAGCGACACGATTCGTCTCCGGCCTCGGTTACGCCTGGTGAATCAATCCGAAGATATGAATGTTGCGTTACCTGAATCCTCTCGTCGCGGGCGGCCGACGTCGCGTGGCGGACACACTTTTGCCCGCTCGTGTGGAACGACCGCCATGTCATCTCAGTGGGAGGTCCTCCTCCCGCCGCACATCGACCCCTCGGGTCCGGAGTCCATCGGCGACTTCGCCCGCTGCACCGGGATGAACGAGTACGACAGCGTCGACGCGGCGCTCGACGACGTCGGGCGGTACGACGCAGTCGTCGTCCGCGTGGCCGAACTCGACGCCGCCGTCTTCGACCGGGCGCATCGGCTGAAGGTCGTCGCGAAACACGGCACCGGTCTCGACAACGTCGACGTCGACGCGGCATCGGCGCGCGGCATCGTCGTCTGCAACACGCCCGGCGCCAACGCACGCTCCGTCGCGGAACACGCGACGGCACTCCTGTTCGGCGTCCGCCGTGCCCTCCGGCCGGCGGACAGCCACGTCCGGGCGGGGAACTGGGACCGGTCGGCGTTCGTCGGCCGCGAACTGACGGGCGATACGCTCGGTCTGTTCGGGTTCGGAGCCATCGCGCGCGAGGTGGCCGACCTCGCGCAGGGGATGGGCCAGTCCGTCTGCACGTACGACCCGTACGTCTCGGACGACGACGTCCCCGCCCGTGTCGAACGGATCTCCGACTTTCAGGACCTCTTCGAGCGGTCGGACGCCGTGAGCGTCCACGCGCCGCTCACGCCCGAGACACGCGGTGCCGTCTCGACGGAGGAACTGCACGCGCTCGGCCGCGACGGCGTCCTCGTCAACACGTCCCGGGGACCCATCGTCGACGAGATGGCCCTCCTCGCGGCGCTCGACGAGGGCCGTCTCGCCGGCGCCGGCCTCGACACCTTCGCCGAGGAGCCACCCGGAGCGGACCACCCGCTCTACGCCCGCGACGACGTCCTCCTGACACCGCACGTCGGCGGAGTCACGGCCGAGGCGCTGGCGCGGATGAGCCAGCGGGCGGCCGCGAACGTCCGGACCGTCTACGAGGGCGCACTCCCCGACTCGACGGTGAACCGCGCGGCGCTCGACGGGGGTGGCCGATGAGGAGCGAGAACGGCATCCGGCGGGCGCTGGAGGCCGGGGAGACGCTGTTCGGCGCGAGCGCCGACACGTTCTCGCCGACGGTCGTCGAGACGCTCGGCGACGTCGGACTCGACTTCGTCTGGCTCGACTTCGAACACGGCGGGCCGAGTCCGTACGACAGCACCGTCTTCGAGGACCTCACTCGCGCGGCCGAGGCCGGCGACGTCGAACTCCTCGTCCGTCTGCCGGCACCCGACCCACCGCTGGTCCGGAAGGTGCTCGACGCGGGCGTCCGGACGATTCTGCTCCCACGCGTCGAGACGGCCGACGAACTCCGTCGGGCGGTGAAGGCGGCGTACTTCTCGTACGACGGCGACGTCGGTGACCGGGGGGTCGGCGTCGGCCGAACGGGGAGGTGGGCCGGCTACGCCGACAGCCACGTCGGCCGGGAGGACGACGAGGTACTCGTGGGGACGATGGTCGAGAACGAACGCGCCGTCGAGCACATCGAGGAACTCCTGGCCGTCCCCCGGCTGGGATTCGCGTTCGTCGGGCCGGCCGACCTCGCGATGTCGATGTCCGGCGGCGACCCGACGGCGAAGAACACGGCGGCCGTCGAGGCTGCCATCGACCGCACGCGTGAGGCCTGCCTCGACGCCGGGGTTCCCGTCGGTCGCATCCGGAACGACGTCGAGGCGGCGCGTGCGGCCCGTGACGCGGGCTACCAGCTCGTCCGAATCGGCGGCGACGTCGAGTCGCTGCGGACGACGCTGGGGGCGCGGCTCTCCGAACTCGGTCGCTCGTAACCCGCTGTTCTCCCACTCGGCGACGGGCACCGAAACCCTTACTCCCCGGCCACGGTTTCGGTCAGGCATGAGCGATTCGCCCGTCGACAGCGAGGAGGTGCGCCACGTCGCGGCGCTGGCGCGCGTCGACTTGGCCGACGAGGAGGTCGAGGAGTTCGCCGCGCAGTTCGCCGACATCCTCGCGTACTTCGACGCGCTGGACGAGGTGCCGGAGGTCGAAGCCGAGGAGGACCTCGTGAACGTGATGCGTCCCGACGAGGTCCGCGAGGGTCTCTCCCAGGAGGAGGCGCTCTCGAACGCCACCGAGACCGAGGACGGCTACTTCAGGGGGCCGCGGGTGTCGTAGATGGCGGAGCTGAACGCCTTCATCACCGAGGAACGCATCGAGAGCGACGCGGACGGCCCGCTCGCGGGGAAGACGGTCGCCGTCAAGGACAACATCTCCACCGAGGGCGTCCGGACCACCTGCGGGTCGGCGATGCTCGAATCGTACGTCCCGCCGTACGACGCGACGGTCGTCGCCCGACTCAAAGAGGCCGGTGCGACCATCGTCGGCAAGTCGAACATGGACGAGTTCGGGATGGGAACCACGACGGAGACGTCGGCGTTCGGCCCCACCCGCAACCCGGTCGACACCGACCGCGTCCCGGGTGGCTCGTCGGGCGGGTCGGCCGCGGCCGTCGCGGCCGGCGACGCCGACCTCGCACTCGGCTCCGACACGGGTGGGAGCATCCGGTGCCCTGCCGCGTTCTGTGGCGTCGTCGGCATCAAGCCCACCTACGGCCTCGTCTCGCGCTACGGCCTCGTCGCGTACGCCAACTCGCTCGAACAGATCGGTCCCCTCGCCCCCTCGGTCGAGGAGGCGGCCGCCCTGCTCGACGTCGTCTCGGGGTCCGACCCGAACGACTCCACGACGGTCGACGCGGGCGACGACTCCGCGTACGCCGCGACCGCCGACGGCGACGTCGACGGCCTCACGCTCGGCGTCCCCACCGAACTCGTCGAGGGCGCCGACGAGGGCGTCGTCGAGACGTTCTGGGACGCCGTCGCCGAGTTGGAGGCGCAGGGGGCGACCTACGAGGAGGTGTCGCTCGAGTCCATCAAACACGCGCTGGCGGCGTACTACGTCATCGCGACGTCCGAAGCCTCCTCGAACCTCGCGCGGTTCGACGGCGTCCGCTACGGCCGCTCGGGCGGCGACGGCAACTGGAACGAGTCGTTCGCGAAAGCCCGAGAGGAGGGCTTCGGCGCGGAGGTCAAACGTCGCATCCTCCTCGGGACGTACGCCCTCTCGGCGGGCTACCACGACAAGTACTACAAGAAGGCGCAGGACGCCCGCGCCTGGGTCCGCCAGGACTTCGAGGCCGTCTTCGAGGAGGTGGACCTCGTGGCGTCGCCGACGATGCCCGTCCGGCCGCCCGAACTGGGCGAGAGCCTCGACGACCCCCTCCAGCTCTACCTGATGGACGCCAACACCGTCCCGGTGAACCTCGCGAACCTCCCCGCCATCTCCGTGCCGGCGGGCGACGTCGACGGCCTCCCCGTCGGTCTCCAGCTCGTCGCGCCGAAGTTCGACGAGGCGACGATGATTCGGGCCGCCAGCGCCGCCGAGTGACGCGGCTCAGCCGCGGTTCGGGCGGACCTGCAGCCCGTGAGTCGTCTCGGGGTCGAGTCGCCAGCCGCGGACTCCCTCGACGCGCGACGCGCCCTCGAACGCCGAGGAGAACCAGGGGTTCTCCTCCAGTACCGACAGCAGCGTCTCCCAGTCGTCGTCCCCCGAATCGACCGGTTCGACGGGGCCCGCGACGGCCACCGAGCGCCAGTCGAACCGCGCCCTGACGTCCGTCACGAGGAGCCGAGCCGTCTTGCCGTCGGCGACGAACGCGGACTTCCGGCTCCCCTCACGCATCCGCAGGAACGCGAAGTAGACGGCGTCGCCGTCGTAGCCGAACGAGATGGGCAGGCTGTACGGTTCGTCGTCCGCGGCGAGCGAGAGGACGCCCCACCCGGCCGTGTCGAGCAGCTCGTCCACCGCCTCGTCCGCCATCGGCGTGCCCGTCCAGGGTGCGTGTGGGTCGTGTGGCATGGTACCGTGTAGCTGGAGAGACGGCTTCAACCTACGGGCGGCTCCCAGCAGGTGAGAACGGCGTCGCCGGGAGTCGGCGGTTGTCCCTCGCCGGGCCACCGCACGCGGCGGGAACGACCACTCACCGGTGGGGACGGGTCGGCTGTTCCGACGAACTCGCCGTCGCGACTGACGGGTGAGACAGTTATGTCGCCGGGCGGCCACAGTCTCGACATGACCGAGAGACGGGTGACCCTCCGCCCGGCCGATGCCGACAGCCTCGACTACGTCAAGCGCCTCCTGGCGCGGAACGACCTGCCCACCGCGGACGTCCGCGAGAAGTCCGACCGGTTCTTCGTCGCGTTCGCCGACGGCGCGGCCGTCGGGGTCGGCGGCGTCGAACCGTTCCCGCCCGACGGTCTCCTCCGGTCGGTCGTCGTCGAGTCGTCGCGACGGGGTGAGGGCGTGGGTGCTGCCCTCTGTGACCGTCTCGAAGAACGGGCGGCGGCCGGCGGGGTCGACACGCTCTATCTGCTGACGACGACGGCCCGAGAGTTCTTCGCCGCCCGCGGCTACGAGACGGTCGACCGCGCGATCGTCCCCGCGTCCATCCGCGAGACGGACCAGTTCGAGTCGCTGTGTCCGTCGACGGCCGTCTGTATGCGGAGACGGCTGTCGCCGTAGTGCGTCCACGCGCTCGCTAGCTGCCGGGCTGGTCGCCGACTGCACCTCCCGACGGCGCCTACGGAGTCGGCGAGAGAACTAGCGTGAGCGCGCGGACTGGCTGGTCGTCGTCGATGAGTTCGTAGGCCCGACCCGCCGTGTCGACGCTGACCGCGTCCGCCCGCAGGAACGCGTCGACGAGGGCGCGAGCTTCACGATGGTCCCAGGAGTCCATACCTGCAGTCGAGTCCCCCACGTGGTCAACCCGGCCGGCCGTTCTCCGTTGCCGGGAATTGCCCCGACAGCGCCTCGTCGGGCTACTGGACCGGGGAGTGACCCGTCGAGGGAGCGAGTATCTGGCCGGCCCAGTCAGCCGCGCATCAGGTTCATCACTTCGTCGGCGACGTCGGACTCGACGGCGACGACGTAGCGGTGACCCACCTCGAGGACGGTGTCGGGACCCCCCAGCCGGTTCCCCTGGTAGTCGACGATGATGAGCGTCCCGCGTGGGAGGCGGATCTCGTCGAGCCGCTTGCCGGCGACCGGCGCGGCCTCCGTAATCTCGATTTCGACGATTTCGACGCCGCCCGCGACGTCCTCGATGGTCCGGACGCCCCCGCCGGCGATTTCGTTCGTCGCGGCGCGCGCGCCGAGTCGTTCCGGGAAGACGAGGCCGTCGACGTACTCCTCGTACAGTTCGTCCGGGGTGTCGTTCACACGCATGACGGTTCGCACGTCGGGTGCCATCCGCTGGGCGGCCATACAGACCGCGAAGTTCGTCGTCTCGTCGTCGGTGAGCGCCGCGACCACGTCGCTCCTCCCCGGTTGGGCCTGCCGGAGCGTCTCCGGGCGGGCGGCGTCGCCCTCGATGACCGTCGCGAGGTACGCGTCGGTGAGTTCGCGGCAGCGCTCCGCGTCGGCCTCGACGATGACGACGTCGTGGCCGCGGTCGGTGAGGAGTTCCGTCGTTCGGACGCCCATCTCCCCGCCGCCCGCGACGATGACCCGGAGGTCCTGTGCAGCGGTGTCGGTCGTTGCGTCGGTGTCGGTCGTCGTGTTCATGATGTGTGCGTCGGTGTCGTGTGTCAGTCGTCGCCCTCCTCGGCGGAGGCGATCGGTTCGGGTGCCTGTATCTCCGTCACCTCGGCCTCGTCGCGCGGCCGTTCGCGGCGTCGCGACCAGGCGAGGTAGACGACGCCGCCGAACGCCAGCCACCCGAGCGCGAGCGCCCAGGTGAACGGGTCGATGAACAGTCCCAGGAGGAGGTTACAGACGATGCCGAGAACCGGCGGCACGGGGTAGAAGGGCACCTCGAACGGCCGCTGGAGGTCCGGCTGTTGGCTCCGGAGGCGGACGAGCGCGACGTTGACGATGACGAACCCCAGCAGCGAGAAGAGGCTCGCGAGGTTGCCGACCACCCGGATGGGGACGACGACGACGGCGACGAGCATCAGCACCGCGCTCGCGGCGATGGCGACCAGCGGCGTCCCGTACCGGTGGTGGAAGCGGCCGAGTCGCGCCGGCAACTGTCCCTCCCGACCCATCGCGAACGCCACGCGCGACGAGCCGATGACGACGGCGTTCAGCGCAGAGATGGTCGAGAACACCGCGCCGAAGGCGATGAGCGACGCGCCGGTCCCGACGACGGGGAAGCGGGGCATGAAGCCCTCCGCGGCCTGCGCGATGGCCGTCTCACCCGCCCCGCCGAGCGCCTCGGCACCCAGGGTCCCGATGGCGACGAACACCACCAGGAGGTAGACGACGACGGTCACCACGACGGAGAGGATGATGGCCCGTGGGATGTTCACGCGGGGGTTCTCCACCTCCTCGGTGACGGTGGCGATGAGGTCGTACCCCTGGAACGCGATGAACGTCAGCCCCATCGCCGGCAGCACCGACAGCGCGCCCTTCGAGAACAGCGGCCGGAACTCGCCCGTCCGGGCGGCCGTGAGCCCGAAGGCGACGAACACGCCGAGGATGGCGATTTTCACGAGCGTGATGACCGTCTCGCCCTTCCCCGAGGCCTCGGTGGAGAGGGCGTTCAGCGTCACCAGCGCGGCGACGGCGAGGAGCGCGTAGCCGACCGTCGGACCCGGGAGCGTGACGCCGTAGAGGTGGCCCCACTCGACGAAGTTCGACGCGAACCCGAGCGCGTACAGTGACCCGGCGATCATGTAGGTGAACCACCGGGTCCACCCCATGACGAACGAGACGGGCGCCGAGAACACCTCGCGGACGTAGGCGTACCCACCCCCGTTCCGCGGGATGGCCGCTGCGAGTTCAGCGTACGAGAGTGCCGTGAACGTCGTGACGCCGCCGTTGAGGGCGAACGCGACGATGGCTGCCGGCCCCGAGATGTCCACAGCGAGCCCTGTGAGGACGAAGATGCCCGCACCGATCATCGCGCCGATGCCGACCATCGTCGCGTCGAGCAGGCTGAGGCTGGCTGTCGGCTCTCGTTGTCCCGAGTGGCTCACGGTGCGCCTCCTGCGACGTCTGGCCGTCGGACCGAAGCGCCCATGTACGTCGTACGTCTCGATGGACCACGATAAAATGTCTAGTCGGGATACATCGTGGACGCGGCCGCGGACCGACGCCGACGGCTTCTGGGGTGGACGGCAGCCGACGACCGCTCCGTACTCGAACGCGGGACGGCGGGCACGACCATGAACGCGGAGCTGACGCCGTACGTCGACTACCGGACGAGCCTCGGCTTCCTCGGGTCGGTCGTAAAGTACATGGCGATTCCGCCACTGCTGCCCGTCGGCGTCGCCCTCTACTACGGCGAGAGTCCGCTCCCGTTCGTCGTGGCGATGGTCGTGATGGTGGTCGTCGGCGGAGGCCTCGAACGCCTCCGCACCGACCCCGACCTCGGCCACCGCGAGGCGTTCCTGCTGGTGAGTCTGACGTGGCTCGCGGTCCCCCTCGTCGGCGCCATCCCGTACCTCGTCGCCGGACAGGGAACCGTCGCCCATCCCGTGAACGCGCTGTTCGAGTCGATGTCCGGCTTCACCACCACCGGGGCGACAGTGCTCGGCGACATCTCGTTCGAGCAGCACTCGCGGTCGGTCCTCCTGTGGCGACAGCTCACCCAGTGGCTCGGCGGGATGGGCATCATCGTCCTCATGGTCGCGATTCTCCCCGAACTCTCCGTCGGAGGTGCACAGGTCATCGACCAGGAGGCACCCGGTATCTCCATCGAGAAGCTGACGCCGCGGATTCGAGACACCGCCCAGATCCTCTGGCGCATCTACATCGGGTTCACGCTCGCCGCGATGGCGGTGTACTACGGGCTCCACCTCGCGGGGGTGGCGCCGAACATGGGGCTGTACAACGCCGTCGCGCACGCGCTCACGACCATGCCGACCGGTGGGTTCTCGCCGGAAGCACGGAGCGTCGAAGCCTTCTCGCCGGCGGTCCAGTGGGCGGTCACGTTCTTCATGATCGCTGCGGGGACGAACTTCGCGCTGTTCTGGCACGCACTCACTGGCGACCCGACGCGCCTGACGAACAACGCCGAGTTCCGCACCTACCTGTTCGTGATGGGCGTCGCCGGCGCGCTCCTCGCCGCCCTCCTGTTCACCGGCGTCGGTCTCGACACCGTCCCGACCGGCGTCGACCCGATTCCGGGCGACCTCGAGGGGTCGCTCCGCCAGGCCGTGTTCCAGACCGCCGCCGTCGTGACCACGACCGGGTACGCCAGCATGGACTTCAACACGTGGGACCAGTCGGCACAGGTCGTGTTGCTGCTGGCGATGTTCCTCGGCGGGTCGGCCGGGTCGGCCGCCGGGTCGGTCAAAATCATCCGCTGGTATCTCATCCAGAAGGCGGTCGTCCGCGAGCTGTTCACGTCGGTCCACCCCGACGCGGTCCGACCCGTCCGCCTCGCGGACGAGGTCGTCGACGAGTCGACGATTCGCGGGCTGTTCGTCTTCACGATGACGTTCCTCGCCATCTTCGCCGTCTCGACGGTCCTCATCTACCTCGACGGCCTCCGGGTCGGCCTCGAACTGTCGGCCATCGAGGCCGTCAGCGCCGCCATCGCGACGCTCGGCAACATCGGCCCGGGCGTCGGCATCGTCGGGCCGATGAACAACTTCCTGCCGTTCTCCGACGCGGCGAAGCTGTACATGATCTTCCTGATGTGGATCGGTCGACTGGAGATACTGTCGGTGCTCATCCTCTTCACGCCGGCGTACTGGCGGCGCTAGCGCCGCGAGAGGCTCGCTCGCCGGCGGCGGCAAGGGGGGTCCACTCGCCGTCGTTGGCGGTGTGGAATTCGACGCCGTCGGTGGTGTCGACTCGCACGTTGCCGTCCTGCTACGACGGCCGCGGTGGTCTCCACGACCGACTCGGCGACGAGGACGACGCGGTCACCCGGTTCGGCGACCGTCCGTTCCCACGGCGGGGAGGGGCCGGGACGCGGGAGTCACCGCGTCCCGTCGGACCCCGCGGCGAGCGACCCGTCGGCGTCGTCGACCGGTATCCGGCTCCGAACCCACACGGTGAACGCCGCGGCACCGAGGCCGTCGAGGACGAGGTCGACGATGGTGTCGGTGACGTAGTACGTCAGCGTCCACTCGACGTAGAAGTCCCTGAAGAGGTACTCGTACACCTCGAAGCCGGCGCCGATGACGACGACGACGAGCGGGACGACGAGGACCTGCCGGGCGTCGAGCGGGACGAAGTGGACGACCGAGAGCCAGGCGGCAACGCCGAACCCGGACAGCGAGTGGGTCAGGAGGTCCCACCACCAGATGGCGGTGTAGACCTCGAATGCGAGGCCGCCGAAGTGCAGCGCACAGACGACGAGCGAGTACGCGACGAGGGCAGCCGTGGCGATACCGAGGGAGGGCGAGTCGGG